>JAEZPL010000403.1 GCA_023413605.1 Pseudomonadota bacterium | reverse complement strand
CCCCGATGCCGGACCCGGTGTAGAGCGCCTCCAGGTCCACGGACGGGGAATCGGCCACAGGCGCAAGCGTGTCCGCCGCGCCGGTCATGAGGCACCCTGCCCTTCTCCGGATTCGGTGCCGTAGCGGCGGCTCGGCGGACGCCCGGTGGCGTAGCTGCGCAGCGTGTAGCCGATGCGCCGCCCCGGCCCCTCCGACCGCACCAGTTCGAAGCCGGGTTCCTCCGCCGGGCGGTTGACGATGAAGGACATGCGCACCGTCTCGAACCCCTCCGAACTGTCGAAGGCGAGGACCTTCACATACAGGTCGGGATGGGCCTGCCGGCAGGCGTCTATCTCCATCATCACGCCCTTCGCGTCGCGCAGGTCGAACATGGGCTGACCCCACATCGACCAATAGCTGTTGCGCGGGTGCGGGTCGTCGGTGAACTCCACCGCCACGGCCCAGCCCTGGTCGAGGGCGTATTGCACCTGCTTGGTGATCTCCTCATCCGTCAGATCCGGCAGGAAGGAAAACTGGCCCTGGGTCAGTCTCATGGGGGCACATCCTTCTTCGCGAAGGGCCGCTCACAGCGCGGCGGTGGGGGTGGCGACGAAATCGACGCTGTCGGTGGAGGTGTAATTGAAGGTGACGTCCCTCCAGGTGTCCAAGGCCGCGCGCAGCGGCGCGCACCAGCGGGCGGCGTCATCCAGGATCTCCGGCCCCTCGTTCCAGATGTCGCGGCCCTCGTTGCGGGCCTTGACCATCACCTCCAGGGCCACGCGGTTGGCGGTGGCGCCGGCCTGGATGCCGTCCGGGTGGCCGATGGTGCCGCCGCCGAACTGGAGCACCACGTCCTCCCCCAGGTAGGTGAGAAGCTGGTGCATCTGCCCGGCGTGGATGCCGCCGGACGCCACGGGCATCAGCCGCTTCAGCCCCGCCCAGGGCTGGTCGAAGAAGATGCCGTGCTCCAGGTTCTGCGGGACGTGGGTTTCGCGGCAGGTGTCGTAGATGCCGCGGATGACGTTGGGGTCGCCTTCCAGCTTGCCGACCACGGTGCCGGCGTGGATGTGGTCCACCCCCGCCATGCGCATCCACTTCGCGATCACGCGGAACGACACGCCGTGGCTTTTCTGCCGGGTGTAGGTGGAATGGCCGGCCCGGTGCAGGTGCAGGATCATGTCGTTGCGCCGCGCCCATTTGGCCATGGACTGGATCGCCGTGTAGCCGATCACGAGGTCGATCATGACGATGACGCTGCCCAGCTCCTTGGCGAACTCGGCCCGCTCGTACATGTCCTCCATGGTGGCGGCGGTGACGTTCAGGTAGGTGCCCTTGACCTCCCCGGTTTCCGCCATGGCGCGGTTCACCGCCTCGATGCAGTACAGGTACCGGTCACGCCAGTGCATGAAGGGCTGGGAGTTGATGTTCTCGTCGTCCTTGGTGAAGTCCAGCCCGCCCTTCAGCGCCTCGTACACCACGCGGCCGTAGTTGCGGCCGGACAGGCCGAGCTTCGGCTTCACGGTGGCGCCCAGCAGCGGCCGGCCGAAGCTGTTCAGCCGCTCCCGCTCCACCACGATGCCGGTGGCCGGCCCCTGGAAGGTCTTCAGGTAGGCAACGGGGATCCGCATGTCCTCCAGCCGCAAGCCCTTCAGCGGCTTGAAGCCGAAGACGTTGCCGATGATCGAGGCGGTGAGGTTCGCGATGGATCCTTCCTCGAACAGGTCCAGTTCATAGGCGATGAAGGCGAAATACTGGCCGGGCGCGTTCGGCACCGGATCGACGCGGTAGGCCTTCGCCCGGTACTTCTCGCAGTTGGTCAGGCGGTCGGTCCACACCACGGTCCAGGTCGCGGTGGAGCTTTCGCCGGCCACGGCCGCCGTCGCTTCTTCCGGTTCCACGCCGTCCTGCGGCGTGATGCGGAAGACGGCGAGCACGTCGGTGTCCTTCGGTTCATAGTCGGGCTGCCAATATCCCATCTGCCGATACTTCAGGACACCCGGCTTGTAGCGTTCTTTCTGGTCGTCTGGCGGCTTCCTCGACACGTAATTCATGGTGGCTACCTCATCTGAGGGACCCGTGTTCTTGAACGACAACGACGGTAACAGGGTGCACGCTTGAGCAAAATTCAAATATACTCAGCATTATCCATAGGAATCCCTCGTGCATGGGAGGGCTGATGACCATCCAGCATGCCACGCTTCGGCAGATTCAGATCTTCGCCGCCGCCGCCCGCAGCCTGTCCTTCGCCCGCGTGGCGGAGCGGTTCGGGCTGACGCCGGGAGCCGTCTCCTTCCAGATCAAGCAGGTGGAGGGGCATTGCGGCTTCCCGCTGTTCGAGCGGGTGGGCCGGCGCGTCGTGCTGACGGAGGCCGGACATGGCCTGCTGGAGCACGCGACCGCCATCCTCCAGGCCTTGGACGACGCGGACCGGCGGATGCAGGCTCTGCGCGGCGTCACCGGCGGCAAGGTCACCATCGGGCTGGTCAGCACGGCCAAATACATCGTCCCGCACATGGTTTCCCGCTTTCAGGCGGAGCGGCCGGGCGTCTCCATCCACCTTCAGGACGGCAACCGGCGGGAGGTGAACGCTGCCGTGGCGAAGGGCGAGGTGGACCTCGCCATCATGGGCCGCCCCCTGGACGACGCGGCGGTGGTGGGCGAGGCCTTCGCCCGGCACCCCAGCATCATCGTCTGCTCCCCCGACCATCCGCTGGCCGGGGTTCCCGGCCTGCGCCTCCGCGACCTGGGGGCGAGCGACTTCATCGCCCGCGAGGACGGGGCCGGAACGCGGGCGCTGACCGACGCCTTCTTTCGCGATAAGGGCTTCGCGCCCCACGTCGTCATGACCTCCAGCAGCAACGAGACGATTAAGCAGGCCGTCATGGCCGGCATCGGCGTCGCGCTGATCTCCCGCCACACCGTCGGCCTCGAACTCAGCCTCGGGCTGCTGAAGGAACTGGATGTGGAGGGATTGCCGCTGATGCGCTCCTGGTACGTCGCCCACCGCCGCAGCCTGCCGTTGCTGCCCGTGCACGCGCAGCTGCGCCGCTACCTGCTGGACCGTGGGCAGGGCATCATCGACACCATCGACGCCGGCTACCGCCGCTTCGCCCGATGACCGGAGCGACCTCCCTTCGCCGGCAGATCGCCGGCTTCATGCTGTCCGGAATCCTGGCCTCGGCGGTCTACAGCGGCACCATCGTCGGGCTGGTGGAGGTCGCCGGGGTCGCGGTCATGGCGGCCACGGCCATCGGCTTCGTGGCCGGCACCCTGATGGCGTGGTTTGCGAACAGCCGGCTGACCTTCCGCGAACCGCTGCGCGCCGCCACGCTCGCCCGCTTCACCGCGGTGCGCCTGCTCGCCCTGGTCCTGAACCTGGGCATCATGCAGGGCACGCTGTGGATGGGTTTCCCGTACGGCGTCGGCATCGCGGCGACGCTGGTCCTGCTGCCTCCCGTCAATTTCCTGTTGCACCGCCTGTGGACGTTCCGCCGGAAGGACGAACGCCCGAACGAAACGCCCTGGAACGACCCGGAGTTCTTTTGATCCGTCGCCGCTACGAGGCCGCGCCCGACCGCGCCCCCGGCAGGACGAGGACGCGCACGGGGGCCGCGCGCCCCCGCACGGCCAGTTCCCGCATCTCTCCGGCACCCGGTGCCGTGCCGGCCCGCTGCACCACCCCATCGGACACCACAAGTTCCGCGTCCAGTTCCTTGGCGAGACCTTCCAGGCGGCTCGCCACGTTGACGACGTCGCCCACGGCGGTCAGCGCCGTCGCCGCGCCGTAGCCCATCTCGCCGACGATGGCGACGCCCGCGTGCAGCCCCATGGCGAGGTGGAGGGACTGGCCCATCTCCCACCGCAAGGTGCGGTTCATCTCGTCCACCCCGTCCGCGATGGCCGCGGCGGCGGCGAGCGCCTCCCGGCAGGCCTCCTCCGGGTCGGATTCGATGCCGAACAGCGCCATCACCCCGTCGCCGATGAACTTGTCGACCCG
>JAEZPL010000399.1 GCA_023413605.1 Pseudomonadota bacterium | reverse complement strand
TCCAGTCCGGCGCCAAATGCTGGGTCAAGCTGACCCGTGCCGGGGCCGGCAGCCAGAGCTACACCGCCTGACGAACATCGACATTATGCGTATCTGGCCATGCACCGCCGCGACCTGCTGACCACCGCCCCCACTCCGGACGCCCGCCACGACTATCTCGTGGAACTGGCCGGCGAACCGGCACCCGGCACGCGCCTGACCGTGCGTTATGTTCCCGACCGCGTGGTGGCGGAATCCGGCGGCTTCACCGCCTATCTGTCCGCCCTCGCCCCGCAGGCCGATGGCGCGCCGGAAGCGCTGGCGCTCGCAGTGCTGGACGACATCAACAATGAACTGGTGCCGCGCTGGGCCGAGGTGATGGTGGAGCGAACCGCCCCGCAGCCTCACCGCGTGGTCGTGGAAGACCGGCAACCCAACTGGGACAACCCGCATCTCTTCGCCCGGATGCGGAGGATATAAGATGGGGCGTATTTAGGAGGCCTCACGGCTCGACGCCGCTTTCCTCCTGCTGGCGGCGGCGGAAGCCGACGAGGGCGGTTTCGTCCAGCATGTTGGCTTCCTTGCGCTTCAGCTTGTCCTTCTCGCGCTTCAGCCGCTCCTCCTCGGCCAGTTCGTAGCGTTTCAGCTCCTGGAAGGCCTCGGCCATCTCGTCGGTGGCGACGGAGATCTGCGCTTCCACCTGCCCCATGGACTGGGTCAGCCGCTCGCCGCGTTCCATCGCCGCGCGGATGTAGTTGCTGTAGGTGAAGGCGTATTCCGGATTGGTGCGCGCCGCGTTCTGCTCCGCCGCGATCTCCTCCTTCAGGCGCTCGATTTCCGCCATCAGGCGTTCGGCGAGGCTCTGAAGCTCGGAGAGAGCGCGCCGCTTCTCGTCCAGTTTCCACTTCTGCAAGCGGATGATGGTCTTCAGGCTGCTCATTGCTGCGGCGGCCATTCTTGGATGCCGAAGATGGCGGCCAGCTGGGCATAGCTGCCCTGAAGGTCGGTGGCCTCGCGCTTGCCCTGTTTCAGGAACGCTTCAAGCGCCGGCTGGAAATGAATGGCCTCGTCCACCTGCGGATCCGTTCCTTTTCGGTATGCGCCCAGGCGGATCATCTCCGCCATGTTGTCGTAGGACGACATGAGACGGCGGGCGTGATTCACCAGCTCGTTCTCGATGGGCGAGTTGCAGCCGGGCATGGTGCGCGACACGCTGCGCAGAATGTTGATGGCGGGATAACGGCCGCGTTCACCAATCTGGCGTTCCAGCACGATGTGGCCGTCCAGAATACCGCGCACCGCGTCGGCGATGGGCTCGTTGTGGTCGTCGCCTTCCACCAGCACGGTGAACAAGCCGGTGATGGAGCCGGAACCGGCCACGCCCGGCCCAGCGCGTTCAAGCAGCCGCGGCAGTTCGGCGAACACCGTGGGCGGATAGCCCTTGGTCGTCGGCGGCTCGCCTGCCGACAGGCCGATCTCGCGCTGGGCCATGGCGAAGCGGGTGACGCTGTCCATCATGCACAGCACGTCGCGGCCCGCGTTGCGGAAATGCTCCGCCACCGCCATGGTCATGTAGGCCGCCTGCCGGCGCATCAGCGGCGCCTCGTCCGACGTGGCGCAGACGACGATGCTGCGGGCCAGGCCTTCCTCGCCCAGATCCTCGGTGATGAATTCCTGCAATTCGCGCCCGCGTTCGCCGATCAGGCCGATCACCGCGACCTCGGCGGCGGAGAAGCGCGCCAGCATCGACATCACCGACGATTTGCCGACGCCGGAGCCGGCGAAGATGCCCATGCGCTGGCCGCGGCAGCAGGTGAGGAAGGCGTTGATGGCGCGGATGCCCAGGTCCAGCTTCTCGCCGACGCGGGCGCGGGCATGGGCGGAGGGCGGGCTGTTGCGCACCGGCACGCCGTGCGGCCCCTTGGGCAACGGCCCCTTGCCGTCCACCGGCTCGCCCAGCGCGTTGATCACGCGCCCCAGCCATGCGTCGCACGGGAAGACCGACGGTTGCCCGTCGGACACCAGCGCCCGGCAGCCCAGCCCGACGCCGTCAACCGACCCGAACGGCATAAGCAATGCGCGCCCTTGCCGGAAGCCGACCACCTCACAAGGTACTTGTCGTCCGTCGCGCGATTCGACGATGCAGCGTCCGCCGACGGACAGTTCCTTCTCGATGCCGCCGACTTCGACCAGCAGACCGAGGACGGACGTTACGCGACCGAACCGGCTGTAGCCGGGAACGGCATCGATTTCCTGAAGAAGGCGGGCGACGTCGGCGGGCACGGCTTTTCGGCTTTGCAGTTTCGCGGACGTTGACGAAGGGACCGGACCGATAATTCGGATGGCGGCGGGCATGGTCGCCCCACCACTTGAGGTATCATCGTCCGGAAACATTAACGTTAAATGAAGCGCCATGCCTCTGGCGTTAAGCTGAATCGTCTGTTAACCTGTGTAAACAGACGAGCCGATCTGTTAAGGGTCATAGGACCCCTACCACACCTTATCGGGCCGCGCCTTATCGGGTTGCCAGAACAGCGCCATCAAACGTCGGGATATCGCCATGAGGGTTTTGCTGGTTGAAGACGATTCCTCCGTCGCCAAGAGCATCGAGCTGATGCTCCAGTCGGAAGGCTACATCGTCGACTCTACCGACCTCGGTGAGGACGGGCTCGAAATCGGCAAGCTGTACGATTACGACATCATCATCCTCGATCTGATGCTGCCGGACATCGACGGCTACGAGGTGCTGCGACGCCTGCGCGCCGCCCGCGTCACCACGCCGATCCTGATCCTGTCGGGCCTGTCGGAACTGGACCACAAGATCAAGGGGCTGGGCTTCGGGGCCGACGACTATCTGACCAAGCCCTTCGACAAGCGCGAGCTGATCGCCCGCATCCAGGCCATCGTCCGCCGGTCCAAGGGCCATTCGGACAGCATCATCCGCACCGGCCGCCTGACCGTGAACCTGG
>JAEZPL010000393.1 GCA_023413605.1 Pseudomonadota bacterium | reverse complement strand
TGCTTCTTCTCCTGGTAGTCGGCACCGGCCCAGGCGTCGAGGTCGAAGGCGCGGATCGGCGGATCGGCGGGCTCGGACGGGGGGGATGCGGCGGGAATGACGGCGGGAGGCGCAGTCGGCGCCTTCGCGGCCTGAGGACGGGGCGCTGCTGCGGCCGGTGGCGGAGCGGGCGGGGCTGCGACGGTCTGTGCCGGTTGGGCCTGGGCTGGTTGGGCCTGGGTTGGTTGGGCCTGGGCTGGTTGGGCCTGGGCTGGTTGGGATTGGGCCGGTTGATCTTGCGGCTGCGCTTGCGGCGGCGTCTGGGGGCGGAGCTGCACCGGCTGGGCCTGCGCGCTGGCGACGGGGCTCAGCATGTCCACGAATCCTGCGGCGGCTCCAGCGGCGGTCCCGGCGACGGGCGGGGCCGCCGCCAGCAGCATGTCCGGCCCGGCGGGCACAGGCACCAGGGCGCCGGGCTTGCGGACGGGGACCGGCGGCTCCGTCACGTCGACGAAGGTCAGGGTCCGCTCGTGCCGCGTGGCGACGCGCGCCCCGCAGGGCCAGCTGAGCGTCAGGCTGCGCCCGTCCTCCGTGGCCTGGAAACCGGTCAGGCGCCGCGAGTAGGCGGCGTTGAGCGAGTCCACCGGCCATGCGGCCTGCGCCGGCAGGGTGATGCGGCCGCCGCAGCTTCCCACCTCCACCTCCGGCGTGCCCTGCGGGCTGATCAGGGCGAGGCGCGAGAAGTCGGCGTGGTCACCCGTCTGCACCCGCACCGCCGGAGCCGCCGCGAGGACCGGCGCCGTGGTGAGCGCGGTGGTCATCAGCAGCAGGGCCACCGTGGCGGCGCCGCGCTCGGCCATGCGCCCGGCCTTGCGATCGGCCCTGGGAGGGGATGTTCGGCGGAGATGCATCGCAGCTGCCCCAAATTTTATCTAAATCGGAATAAAATGATGGAAGACACCGATCAGTCTCCATCACGGCGTCTCAGGTTGAAACCCGGCTTTAAACTGCATCACCTAGGTTAAGGCTGCGTTCAAACTGCAGGTGGTCGGTGATGGAGAATCCCCTTTACATCGGATTGTCGCGGCAAGTGGCGTTGCGCCGGCAGCTCGAAGTGGTGGCGAACAACATTGCCAATATGAACACTGCGGGATTCCGGGCCGAACGCATGCTGTTCGAAGCGGCGATGGAGCCCGGCGGCCCGCGTCCCAACGACCGCGTGGCCTTCACCATCGACCGCGCCACCTACACCGACCTGCGCGCCGGGGGCTTCACGCCGACCGAAAATCCCTACGACGTGGCGCTGGACGGCGACGGCTGGCTGTCGGTGCGCACGCCGGACGGCGTCCGCTACACGCGCGACGGCCGGATGCGGCGCGACCTGGACGGGCAGCTTGTGAACGCCAGCGGCCACCCGTACCTGGACGACAACCAGCAGGCCATCATCGTCGCGGACGACCGCAGCGTGCTGTCCGTCGGGTCGGACGGTCTGGTGTCCGCCGACAACGAGATGATCGCGCGCCTGCGCGTCGTGCGCTTCGACAACCCGCAGGGTCTGAAGCAGACCGGCGACGTGCTGTTCGACGCGGAACCCGGCACCGACCCGCTGCCCGCCCCCGACACCCGCATCGTCCAGGGCAAGGTGGAGCAGTCCAACGTCCAGGGCATCGCCGAGATGACCCGGATGATGGAGCTGTCGCGCGACTACCAATCGGTGAGCCGCATGATGGACGAGGGCCAGGACCTGCTGCGGTCGGCCATCAACCGCCTCGGCAAATCCGCCTAACGCGAATTTCGGCCGCAGTCGCGGTCCAGGGCGGAACGAAATCCGCTCAACCCGGACGTTTCTGAACGGAGTTTCTTTCCATGCGCGTGCTCAGCATCGCTTCGACCGGCATGATGGCCCAGCAGTTGAACGTCGAGGTCATCTCCAACAACATCGCCAACATCAACACCACGGCCTACAAGCGCGGGCGCGCCGAGTTCCAGGACCTGATGTACCAGTCCGAACGGCGCCAGGGCAGCCAGTCCACCGACACCGGCACGCTGATCCCGACGGGGATCGAGGTGGGCCTGGGCGTGCGTCCGGGCTCCGTCAACCGCATCAACACCACGGGCAACCTGACCTCCACCGGCAACGAGCTGGATGTGGCGATCGAGGGGCGCGGCTTCTTCAACATCCGCATGCCCGGCGGCGAAACGGCCTACACCCGCGCCGGCGGCTTCAAGCTGTCGCCGGAAGGCACCATCGTCACCAGCGACGGCAACCCGGTGATGCCGCAGATCACCGTGCCGCAGGGCACGCGCGAGATCGTCGTGAACCGGTCCGGCGAGGTGCAGGCCTATGTGGACGGCCAGACCCAGCCGCGCACGCTGGGCCAGTTCACCATGACGGTGTTCGTCAACGATTCGGGGCTGGAGGCGATGGGCGACAACCTGTTCCGCGCCACCCCGGCGTCGGGCGAGCCGCAGGACAGCACGGCCGGGCAGCCCGGCTTCGGCACGATCCGGCAGAAGTACCTGGAGTCGTCCAACGTCAACATCGTTCAGGAAATCACCGAGCTGATCTCCGCCCAGCGCGCCTACGAGATGAACGCGAAGGTGGTCGAGGCCGGCGACCAGATGGCCTCCACCCTCTCCAACATGCGGTGATGTCCATGGCGCACCCCGTCCGCCCCCGGGCTGCCCGCCATGCTGCCCGCCGGGTTTCGGCCGCCCTGGCGCTGCACCTGCTGTGCGCGCCGGCGTCGGCCGCCTTCCTGCCGAACGCCGAAGGGTCCGTCGAATCGCTGCTGGCGCACGAACTGGCGGCGTCGCTGGGGAACGCGGTGCCGGCGGAGGCGCGCGTGTCGGTGGTGCTGACCTCGCCCTTTTCCGGCACGGTGGACGCCGTGCGCGACCTTGCCTACGACCCGCGCGGCGCCACCATCCGCGCGCTGGTCAGCAGCGAGGGGCGGATCCTGGAAGTGCGGGCGAAGGCCGAGATCCTGGTGGACGTGCCGGTGCCCACCCGCCGCATCCTGCCGGGCGAGGTGATCGGGGAGGAGGACCTGACCTCCATCCAGATGCCGTTGGACCGGCTGAGCGAGACGGTCGCCACCTCCCGCGATGCCCTGATCGGGATGGCGAGCCGCCGGCAGCTGTCCGCCGGGCGCCTGATCCAGAACACGTCGGTCGGCACCCCGGTGGTGGTCCAGCGCAACAAGCCCGTCAGCCTGATCTACGAGGAAGGGGCGTTGCAGCTGATGGCGCGGGGCCGCGCCTTGCAGGACGGCGGGGTGGGGGATTCGGTGCGCGTCATGAACATCGCCAGCAACATCGTCGTCACCGGGACGATCACCGGGCCGCAGACGGTCTCCGTCGCCGGGCCGCCGGCCCTGTCCGCGACCTCCGTATCGGCAAGGCCATAGCTTAAGGAATCCCGCATGCGCACACCGATGATTCCGCTCCTCGCCGTGGCTCTGGCCGTGACCGGCTGCGCCCGGCTGGCCGAGATCGGGCAGGCGCCGCGCCTGTCGGAGATCTCCAACCCCGCCATGGCGCCGGAAGCCCGCGTGGTCTCCATGCCCATGCCGCGCGCCGTGCCGAACGAACAGGTGCCGAGTTCGCTGTGGCGCACCGGATCGCGCGACTTCTTCCGCGATCCGCGGGCCAAGCAGACCGGCGACCTGCTGACCGTCATCATCAACATCGCCGATCAGGCGCAGATGCAGAACCAGTCGCAGCGCCAGCGGACCAACGCCGAGAGGGCCGGCGCGTCGAACTTCTTCGGCCTGGAAAGCCAGGTCCCCAGCTCCGTCGATCCGTCGAACCTCGTGGGCCTGGACAGCAACAGCGCGTCCTCCGGCAACGGCACCATCCAGCGCAACGAGCGCATCGCCATGCGCGTCGCCGCCGTGGTGACGGAGGTGCTGCCCAACGGCAACTTCGTCATCGCCGGCCGGCAGGAGGTGCGGGTGAACTACGAACTGCGCGAGATGCGCATCGCCGGGGTGATCCGGCCCGAGGACATCACCAACGTGAACACCATCGACTACGACAAGATCGCCGAGGCGCGCATCACCTACGGCGGCCGCGGCCAGATCACCGACGTCCAGCAGCCGCGCTACGGCCAGCAGCTGTTCGACATCTTCATGCCGTTCTGACGGGGGCGCCGTGATGGAACGCCGGGGACCGACGCGCCTTGCCGTCTTCGTGCTCTGCGCCGCGCTGGCCGGCGCCGGGGGCTATGGCCTCGGCCGCCTGCAACTCCACAGCGCCGCCGCGCCCGCCACGCCCGCCGACGATGCGGTGGCGGAGACGACCGACGGGTCCGGCGGGCCGTTCTACGTCGACGTCGGGCAGCTGATGGTTCCCGTAATGGTGGATGGGCGGACCAACGCCTTCATCCTGACGCAGGTCACGGTGCAGACCGGCAGCGCCGATCAGGCCAACCGCATCCGCCGGCTGCTGCCGCACACGCGCAACGCGCTGTTGCAGGCGCTGTTCGGGCTGGCCGGCGCCGGCACCTTCGACGGCCCGTCGGTCGATCCGGCCGCCGTCGCGCGGTCCCTGAAGCAGGCCGCCACCGACCAGCTCGGCCCCGATCTGGTCAAGGCGGTGCTGATCGACCGCCTGCTGCGGCAGGAGAACACCCGGCTCTGACCGGGCGCGGCGGCCCCCCTTCGCCTTGTTGGCTCCAAAGGCTGCGTCAAAACGCCCACACCAACAAAGGTACCGGTACCTAAGGACCGTTTTCGGATCGGCGCTTGACCTTGGTCAAGCCATCCCGTGCACAAAGGACTAAAGCTCGGACGCGACAACATCTGGCCCAACCCACGGGAACGCCATGACCGCGCCGTCCGACCATACCGCACCCGTTCCGACCCGACGTTTCGAAGGGCTGGTCTTCCTGGCCCTGTCCGTCCTTATCTGGCCGTTCCTGGCCATCGGCGTGGTCGGGGCCTACGGATTCTCCGTCTGGATGTACCAGCTTCTCTCCCACTCCGGCGGGATGTGAGGCGGCCATGGCCGAGATGCACATTTCCAGCCTCGTCATCCAGCACGCGCCGGACCGCACCGCGGCCCTGAAGGACGCCGTCACGGCGCTGCCGGGGCTGGACTGGCACGCCGCGGAGAACGGCAAGGCCATCGTCACGGTGGTGACCGCGACCGAGGGCGAGGTTCTGGACCGAATCGACGCGATCAACGCCTTGGCCGGCGTCCACACCACGACGCTCGTCTACCATCACTACGAGGACGCGGATGCCTGCGCGGAACCCATGCCGAGGGAGCTGATCCCTGGCACGGCTGGTCCCGCCGCCCCCGTCCCGACCATCCAATAACGCACGACCAAGATATACCTGCCCGTAGGAGGCATTCCCCATGTCCTTGACCCGCCGTGATTATTTGAAGGTGCAGGCCGCGGCGACCGCGGCAGCGGCGGCCGGTGTCAGCCTGCCGGCCACGATGAATTCCGCGACGGCCGGCGTCCTGCCGACCGGCGCCGACGCGAAGCTGACGTGGTCCAAGGCTCCCTGCCGCTTCTGCGGCACCGGCTGCGGCGTCTTGGTGGGCGTTAAGGACGGGCGCATCGTCGCCACCCACGGCGACGTGAAGGCCGAGGTGAACCGCGGCCTGAACTGCGTGAAGGGCTATTTCCTGTCCAAGATCATGTACGGCGAGGACCGGCTGACCCGGCCGATGCTGCGCATGAAGGACGGCAAGTTCCACAAGGAAGGCGAATTCACGCCGATCACCTGGGACCAGGCCTTCGACATCATGGCCGAGAAGTGGAAGGACGCCCTGAAGAAGAAGGGTCCGAGCGGCGTCGGCATGTTCGGGTCCGGCCAGTGGACGATCTGGGAAGGCTACGCCGCGTCGAAGTTCATGAAGGCCGGCCTGCGGTCCAACAACCTGGACCCCAACGCGCGCCACTGCATGGCGTCGGCGGTGGTCGGCTTCATGCGCACCTTCGGCATGGACGAGCCGATGGGCTGCTACGACGACATGGAGCAGGCCGACGCCTTCGTGCTCTGGGGCTCCAACATGGCGGAGATGCACCCCATCCTGTGGACCCGCATCACCGACCGGCGCCTCAGCCACCAGGACTGCAAGGTCGCCGTGCTGTCCACCTATGAGCACCGCAGTTTCGAACTCGCCGACGTCGGCATGGTGTTCACGCCGGGCTCCGACCTCGCGATCCTGAACTACATCGCGAACCACATCATCAAGACCGGCCGGGTGAACAAGGAGTTCATCGAGAAGCACTGCAACTTCAAGCGCGGCCGCGACGACATCGGCTATGGCCTGCGGCCCGAGCATCCGCTGGAGCAGAAGGCCAAGAACGCCGCCAAGGCCACCGAATCGGATCCGATCTCGTTCGAGGAGTTCGCGAAGTTCGTCGAGCCCTACACGCTGGACAAGGCGCACGAGCTGTCGGGCGTTCCGAAGAACCGGCTGGAGGCGCTGGCCGAGATGTACGCCGACCCGAAGGTGAAGGTCGTGTCCTTCTGGACCATGGGCTTCAACCAGCATGTCCGCGGCGTCTGCGCGAACAACCTCGTCTACAACATCCATCTGCTGACCGGGAAGATCAGCCAGCCGGGCTGCGGCCCCTTCTCGCTGACCGGCCAGCC
>JAEZPL010000737.1 GCA_023413605.1 Pseudomonadota bacterium | reverse complement strand
CCGGCAGGATCATGATGTAGACTTCGGGGTGGCCGAAGAACCAGAACAGGTGCTGGAACAGGATCGGGTCGCCGCCGCCTTCCGGGTTGAAGAAGGTGGTGCCGAAGTTGCGGTCGGTCAGCAGCATGGTGATGCCGCCACCCAGAACCGGCACGGCCAGCAGCAGCAGGAAGGCCGTCACCAGCATCGACCAGACGAACAGCGGCATCTTGTGCAGCGTCATGCCCGGCGCGCGCATGTTGAAAATCGTGGTGATAAAGTTCACGGCGCCCAGGATCGACGAGGCGCCCGCCAGATGCAGGGCGAAGATCCCCATGTCCACGGACGGCCCCGGATGAGACACGCTTGCCGACAGCGGCGGGTAGATCGTCCAACCCGTGCCGGCCCCCTGCCCCACGAAGGCGGAGGCGAGCAGCAGAAAAAATGCCGGGACCAGCAACCAGAAGCTGATGTTGTTCAGCCGCGGAAAGGCCATGTCCGGCGCGCCGATCATGATCGGCACGAACCAGTTGCCGAAGCCGCCGATCAGCGCCGGCATGACCACGAAGAAAATCATGATCAGGCCGTGGGCCGTGATGAAGACGTTCCACATCTGGCCGTCCGCCACCACGCTCAGGCCGGGGCTTTGCAGTTCCGCGCGGATGATGGCGGAAAAGATCAGCCCCACGAAGCCCGCGAAAACCGCGAAGGCGAGATAGAGCGTGCCGATGTCCTTGTGGTTCGTGGAAAACAGCCAGCGCTGCACGAATCCCGGCTTGTGATCGTGGTCCGCGTCGTGCCCGGCAACGGAATGGGGCTCTGCCATGGCGGTCCTCGTCTTGTCAGTGCGGCGGGATCTTTCCCGTCAGCAAATTATGGATTGGGTGCTCCCTGCGGGGCGGCGGCGACCTCCGTCGCGGGGATCGGATCGGCCTTCGCGAATTTCTGCTTGGCCTGATCCACCCACTCGGCGAAGCGCTCCTTCGACACGGCCTCGATCGCGATGGGCATGTAGCCGTGGTTGGTGCCGCAGATTTCCGAGCATTGGCCGAAATAGACGCCTTCCCGATCGATCCGCACCCAGGATTCGTGCAGGCGGCCGGGCACACCGTCCTCCTTCAGGCCGAAGGCCGGCAGGGCGAAGGAATGGATGACGTCGCCGGCCGTCACCAGAAGACGGATGTTGGTGTCGACGGGCAGGACCACGCGGTTGTCCACCTCCAGCAGCCGGCGCTGGCCGGGCTTGAGCTGGTCCTCCGGAATCATGATGGACGAGAAGGTGAAGTTGCCGTGGTCCGGGTATTCATAGTCCCAGTACCATTGCCGCCCCGTGACCTTCAGCGTCATGTCCGCGTTCTGGACGTGGTCGCCGAAGTACAGCAGGCGGAAGGACGGTACGGCGATCACCACCAGGATGATCACCGGCACCACGGTCCAGATCACCTCGATCACCGTGTTGTGGGAGGTGCGGGACGGAACCGGGTTCTTCTTCTCGTTGTAGCGGATGGCGACGACCGCCAGCAGGGCCAGCACCAGGATGCAGATGGCGATCATGATGTAGACGAGCAGGCGATGGAACCACTCCATCATGTCCATCACCGGCGAACTGGGCAGCTGATGCCAGATCTGCCAGGGATGCGGCTCGCCGATGACGGGAAGCGTGGTTTCCGGCGGCGTCTGTCCCGGCGGTGTGGGAGTCCCCTGCGCCCAGGCCGGCGCCCAGGCGCCCGACGCATATTCCATCGCGGCGACCGCCACCGCGGCCCACACTCTTGCGACCGTTCTCGTCCCGATCGTCATGTTTGCCCCCTGCCCCAGGACGGCGCTCCACGACAGCGCCCCTCCTGGCCTGAACAGCCGAACAGGGGGAAAGTTCATGCCCGGCTAAAGCTCTCCATCCTCGATCTGCAAACGGCGGTGGATCGCGGTGGCGGCGATGGCCGCCTGCCCCATGGCGACGGAGATCTGGTTCAGGCCGTCCACGATGTCTCCGGCGGCGTAGAGCCCCTCCAGCCCCGTCTGCTGATGGCCGTCCGTCACCAACCGCCCGTCCGGGCTGACGCGCACGCCTAGGTTCTTCACGGGATCGGTGCGCGCCACCGTGCCCAGCGCGGAATAGACCGTGTCGAAGGTCAGCCGCTCGCCCGACGCCGTGGTCAGCGCGGCGATCCGGCCGCCCTCGCAATGGACCTCCGCCACCGGCTCCTCCACGGCGCGGATTCCGGCTTCGGCCATGCGGCGCTCTTCCGCCTCCTCCAGCTTCATGGGTTCGCCGAGCGTCAACAGGGTGATGTCGCGGGAATAGGTGCGCAGGAACAGCGCCTCTCCCAGCGCGTCGGTGCCGTGGCCGATGACGCCGATGCGGTGGTCGATGACCTCGAACCCGTCGCAGATCGGGCAATGGCGGATCAGCCCGCGCTGCACGGCTTGGTAGAGGTTGGGAAGCTGCGGCTCCAGGTCGATCACGCCGGTGGCGGTCAGCACCGTGCGGGCGCGATACTCCCGTCCATCCTGCGTGCGGGCGAGGAATCCGTCCTCCGCCCGTTCCACCGTTTCCACCGTGCCGGGCCGGATGGGGGCGCCGTAGCGTTCGGCCTGGGCGCGCATGCGGGCCAGCAACTCGTTCCCGGTCACTCCGTCGGGAAAGCCCGCGTGGTTGTGCGACAGCGGAATCCAGGAGGCCCGGCTGGCCCCGGCGTCCACCACCAGAAAGCGGCGGCGATAGCGCGCCAGATAGATGGCCGCGGTCAGCCCGGCTGGGCCACCGCCGACGACCAGAACATCGAGGCGGCCGGAGTCCATGTCATTGGAAGTCATTATGTTCAGGGCTCATGCTGTCTTTGGCGACGGGCGACCAGGGCGAGGCAGCGGCGCACGGCTTCAAGTTCGCGCAGGTTGGCGGCGAATCCGATCATCAGGAATCCGGCGTAGATGCCGGCGAACACCACGGCGACGGCCAGCACGACCCGCCATGGCCCGTCGAAGGGCGAGTCGATGAGCAGCATGGCCCCTGCGAGCCCGCCGCCGGCGACCGCGCCGATTCCCAGCACGTCCAGAAGGCGGGGTACGGCGTTCCCGACGGGCGCGCCGGGTCCGGCGCCCTTGGTGGACGAATCCGTCGGTGCCGTTCTGCGGCGCGGATCGGGTACGGCCTTCATGCCTCCGGGGTCCCACGCTTGCGTTACACATCATGGGAACAGCCCCGGAACCAACGCGGTTCCCTCGCCGCGGTGCGGCATTCGGGCAGGGTCATACGGAGTCTAGCGACGTGCGGAGGGCAGCGGCCTTTCGCCGCGCCGCACCTTCCTTGACGGTTTGAAATTGCCGCAGGCAGCGTGCGGTTGAATAAGTCCTGCAGCGAGGCCACCGTGTCCGCGCCCCAGTCGCCACACCCCCTCGGCGCCATTCCGCCCGATCTGGATCCGGATATCCTGGACGTCGAACCGATGGTCCGCAATTTCGGCGGCCAAAACCCTATCGTCTCAACACTTTACGCCCTGTTCTTGAAGAACGCGAACGAACTGGCCGGCGCTGTGCGCGACCACCTGACGGACGACGACCCACAAGGCGCGCGCATGGCCGCACACGCCGCGGCCGGAGCCGCGCGCATGGCAGGGGCGCGCCGCGTCGCCCTGCTCTTTTCCGCCATTGAGGAAGCGGTCGTGCGCGGAGACGTGGAGGAAGCCCGCTTGACCGCCATGGCGCTTGATGGCGCACTCGTCGACGTGCGCTCCATGATCGATCGCATGTGATCCACCCCTTTCCACGGATTCGAACGGCAGGTTCGGAGATGGCAGGTTCGGGTATGGGTGTGGAGCACGGGGCCTGAGCGGTCCGCCGCCACGGTGGGATTGCGGCAAATTCCGTAAAAATCTTCTATCGCGAAATAGACGAACCTTGACCCGGACATTATACTTTTTGTAACCATAACAGTGATATTAGAATACATACGGAATAAGGACAGGCGGGGAGATTCCGCATGCCGATGAACGTCCTGGAAGTTGCAATCTACGCGATGGTGCTCACCGCGTCGCAGCCGCGCCCCTATGAATGCGTGGAGGTGAAGCCGGAAGGCGTCAACTGCACCAACGGGCTTGCCGCCACGTCCGACAACCCGAACGTGCTGGCCTTCAACACCGGTGTCCAGGTCATCAAGGACGCCCACGGCCGCGTGCGCCTGTCCAACGGCCTGACCACCCATTTCGATTCCTCGGCCTGGGTGGCTTTCAAGAACCCGTCCGGCCAAGCCTCGGTCAGCGTGCGCAAGACCGGGCCTTACCGCTTCAAGTTCTCAAACGGCTTTATCTGCGAGAACATCGGGCTTGAGCAGGACATGGCGCGCTGCTTCAAGCCCTGATGCTCGTTTTTAGGAATCAGCGGCGCAGGCCGCGGCGGGCCATTTCGTCCTCCATGGCGCGGCGTTCCCGCTGCATCTGGCGCTGTTCGTCCACGATACGGTCATAGCGGTCCTGAAGGTCGCGGTCCGAATAGCGGCTGTATTCGCCGCGGCCACCGCGGTTGTCGGTGCTTGACCCTTCGTACCGGCGGTCGTCGCGCACCGCCCGGTCGCGGTCACGTTCGCGGTCTTCCGGATAGCTGTTGGGATTCACGGTACGGTTCAGTGTATCGAGCGCACCGCCCCATCCCTGCCCCTGGTTCTGCTGCGCCATCGCCATCGGCGACACGGCGAGAAGCGCCCCGAAGGCCAAGGCGGCGTAACGCATCCCTCGCATGAACTCCACTCCCTTGCAATGGCTGTTGCCTTGGACAACCGGCGGGGAGGAAGGATGTTGCGCGGGATGCGGCCCGTTTTCCTACCCCAGCCGCGCCCGGTCGTGCGGCGCGTCCAAATCCAGGGCCGGCCCCTTGGGCACGATGCCGGTCGGGTTGATCATGGTGTGGCTGGCGTAATAGTGCCGCTTGATGTGCGTGAAATTCACGGTCGCGGCCACGTCGGGCACCTGATACAGGTCGCGCAGGTATCCCGACAGGTTCGGGTAGTCGGCGATGCGGCGCAGGTTGCACTTGAAGTGCCCGACATAGACGGCGTCGAACCGCACCAGCGTTGTGAACAGGCGCCAGTCGGCCTCCGTCCGGCGCTCGCCGAGGAGGTAGCGTTGCGTGGCGAGCCGCCCGTCCAACTCGTCCAGGGCGGCGAACAGCGCGTCGAAGGCCTGTTCGTACTTGTCCTGGCTGGTGGCGAATCCGGCCTTGTAAACCCCGTTGTTGATGCGGTCGTAAACGAAGGCATTCAGCCGGTCGATCTCCTCCGCCAGATCCGCGGGGTAGAGATCCACCGAAGGGTCGCCGAACGCGTCGAACTCCCGGTTCAGCATGCGGAGAATCTCGGCGGACTCGTTGTTCACGATGGTGCCGGTGCGCTTGTCCCACAGCACCGGGACGGTGACGCGGCCGGTGTAGTCGGGCTTGGCCTTGGCGTAGACCTCGTACAGGCGGGTGGAGCCGGTGATGGGGTCGGGCTCCGGGAAGGTCCAGCCCTCCTCCCGCATCAGCGGATCGACCACGGTCACGCCGATGACGTCCTCCAGCCCCTTCAGCGCGCGGACGATCAGCGTGCGGTGCGCCCAGGGACAGGCCAGCGACACGAACAGGTGATAACGCCCGGCCTCCGGGCCGAAGGGCGTCGAGCCGTCGGCCTTCACCCATTGGCGGAACTGGGTTTCCGGCCGCACGAACGCGCCGCCGGAGTTTTTCGTGTCGTACCACTGGTCGTGCCAGCGGCCTTCGATGAGCAGGCCCATCCCGAACGCTCCTGTAGACATCCGAATGCCCTCACCCGGCGGACACCGGGCGAGGGCTCACCATCGACCGCGCGGCATCAACCGTGCAGCTTCTTCGCGATCTCCGCGACATGTTTGCCCTGGAAGCGGGCGGCGTCCAGTTCAACCGCGCTCGGCTGGCGGGATCCGTCGCCGCCCGCGATGGTGCTGGCGCCGTAGGGGCTGTTGCCCATCACCTCGTCCACACCCATCTGGCCCTGGAAGCTGTAGGGCAGGCCGACGATCACCATGCCCTGGTGCAGCAGAACGACATGGGTGGTGAGGATGGTGCTTTCCTGGCCGCCGTGCTGCGTCGCGGAGGAGGAAAAGACGCTGCCCACCTTGCCCACCAGCGCGCCCTTCATCCACAGGGCACCGGTCTGGTCGAGGAAGTTCTTCATCTGCCCCGGCATGTTGCCGTAGCGGGTCGGCACGCCGAAGATGATCGCGTCGTAGTCGGCCAGTTCGTTCGGCGTGGCGATGGGAATGTTCGGTTCTTCCTTGAAGTGCGACTTCTGCCGGATTTCCTCCGGCACCAGTTCCGGAACGCGCTTGACCGTCACCTCGGTTCCGGGAACGGAGCGCGCGCCTTCGGCGGCGGCCTGCGCCATCGTCGAGATGTGGCCATAGCTGCTGTAGTAGAGCACCAGAACCTTCGCCATCTCCCTGCTCCCTCCTGTCGGTTTCCGGTCCGCCGGCGTCAGCGGGCTGTTGCGGCGGGCTGTCACAGACATAGCGCGTTGTAGGGAACCCGCAAATCCAGGGCACTGGAACTTCATTGTTCGCGGGTGTAGAACAATGGCATGGATCGCCTCGACGACATGCTTGCCTTCATCAAGGTGGTGGACACCAAAAGCTTCACCGCCGCGGCGGATCGCTTGAACCTGTCCAAGTCCGTGGTCTCCCGTCGCATCGCGGAGTTGGAGAACCGGCTGGGCCCCCGCCTGCTGAACCGTACGACGCGCAAGCTCAGCCTGACCGAGGTCGGGCAGGCCTATTACGAGCGCTGCACCCGCATCATCGCCGACCTGGAAGAGGCGGAACAGGCCGTGGCCGACCTGCACGCGGCCCCACGCGGCCGGCTGCGCGTCAACGCCCCGGTGTCCTTCGGCTTTCAGCACCTCGCCCCGGCGGTGGCGGAGTTCCTGGCGCGCTACCCGTCCATCGAGATCGAGATGGACCTGAACGACCGCTATGTGGACCTGATCGACGAGGGCTATGATCTGGCGGTCCGCATCGGGCGCCTGCGCGACAGCTCGCTGATCGCCAAGCGGCTGGCCCCGGCCCGGCGCGTCGTCTGCGCCAGCCCCGCCTATCTGGAAAAGCACGGCACGCCGACGACGCCGGACGAGCTGGCCAACCACAATTGCCTGATCTACACGAACGTGCCCGCCGCCGAGCAATGGCAGTTCCGCGTCGGTGAGGAGATGGTTTCGGTGCGCGTGTCGGGCAGCATGCGGTCCAACAACGGCGACCTGCTGTGCGCCTCCGCCGTCGCGGGCGTCGGCATCGTCGTGCTGCCGACCTTCCTGTGCGGAAACGCGCTGTCTTCCGG
>JAEZPL010000339.1 GCA_023413605.1 Pseudomonadota bacterium | reverse complement strand
GTCCGGTCGCCCGCGCGGATGCGTTCCGCGGCCTCGGCCATGCGGGTGAGCGGGCGGGTCAGGCGCGCGGCGGCAAGCCACGCCAGCCCGCTGAACAGCAGCACCATGACGCCGCCGGCCAGCGCCGTTTCCATGATCTGCGCCGCCACCGGTGCGTAGGCGACGTCGAGCGGCTGGCGGGCCATCACGATCCAACCCAGCCCCTTGTAGGTCAGGTGCCCGGTGGCAGCCGCGTAGCCGGTCAGGTAGTCGCGCCCGTCGGGCCAGGTCTCGACGGTCCAGCCCCGCTCCTTCGCCTGGGCGCGCCGCACGGCCTCGGTCTCCAGCCAGGAGCCCAGCATGTTCTGCGGGCCGAGAAGCACGGTCCGGTCGGCCGCCACGATGAACAGTTCCAGATCCTGGCGGCCTTGCAGGGAGGCCATAAGGGTGCGGCGGAGTTCGCGCGTCCATTCCCAGCTCAGATGCGTCGCCAGGACAGCGGTCACCTGCCCGGCGGCGTCGCGCACGGGGATGGAGATGTCCACGAACTTCATCGGCTCGCCGGTCGGATTCGGCAGCAGCTTGGCGAGCAGCACCGCTTCGTGCACGTCGCCGACGAACAGGCCGTCGAGGCCGTTCCGGTAGACCGGGCGGGCGGAGATGTCGACGCCGTCCAGGATGCCGTCCGTGGCCGCCAGCACCTTGCCGGCCGGGTCCACGATGCCCATCCAGGACATGGTCGGGAAGGTCGCCTTGAAGTCATCCAGCAGGCGGCGCATCGCCCGCGGGTCGCCCAACGCGTGGGTCACGCCGAGCTTGGCGAGCATCTCCACCTCGCTGGAGCGCGCCCACATGGATTGATCCAACGTTCCCGCCATGTGGTGGGCGGTCTCGGCCAGGGCGCGGCCGATCTCGTTTTCCAGGCGCTCGCGCGAGCGCATCCCGGTTAGGCTGGCCAGCACCACGGACACGCCGAGAACCAACGCCGCGCTGGTCAGCGCCACCGTCGTTCTCAACCCACGTTCCCTGGCCCCCATCGCGGCCCCCTCCCCAAACCAGAATCGTCGAAGCCGGTCGTATCCGGGCCGGCCTTTTTCAACGCCGGCCAAAAACGACACGCCGAAACGACAGAAATGCGCACTCCACCTGTCGCGACGGACCGGCGGACGTTCGCATACATATATCGATTTGGCTAGTCTGGAAGAGATAAAGTGAAGGGGAGACGGTAGGGAGGAGATGGTTGGGGGACTAGGACCCCCAACTGACATCTCCTGAAACCCTTGCCAGCCTTGGCCCGCAACGGTTTCGACACCGACCGACGGCACAGAGATGGCACAGTCGGATGGCACATTCAAGGCGGCGGATCGATGGGCGTGGGAGGGGGCCAGGGTGAATCAATTCACCGCATAGTGTCCGGCATGCGGATCGATTCTTCTCACCGGCTGAAGCGCTGGATGGAAGGCGGGCTTTTGAGTGCGCTGGAGGGGTTGCCGGACCACCGGACGGCCAAGGGCGGCGGTACTCGCTGGCGGCGATGCTGGCGGGAGCCGACGACCTGCTGGCGATCCATCGCTGGGGGCGGCGGCTGACGCCCAAAGGGCTGGCGGCGTTGGGGATCAACCGGGGCCGCGCTGAGCTATGCGGGAAACTGGGTGATGACGGGCTGAGGAAGGCGGCGTATCGAGGCAGGTGACGAGCCAGCCAGACCCTCCCGAAGGAGCGATACGTCATGGACGAGAATAGCAAGGTTGTCCGATTACGTCAGCCGGAGGAGATCGACGATCCGCTGACGGCCATTCTCCGCGCCGGTGCCCGCCGGTTGTTGGAACAGGCGATCGAGGCGGAAGTGGACGCCTTTCTGACGTCGATGAAAGACCTGAAGCTGTCGGACGGCCGCGACCGGGTAGTCCGGCATGGGCATGGCCCCGAGCGGGCGATCCAGACCGGCATCGGGCCGGTGGAGGTTCGTCGGGTCGAGGTCCGCGACCGTGGCGCCGGGCAAACCGGCGAACGCATCCGCTTCACCTCGGCGCTGCTGCCGCGCTGGGCACGCCGGACGAAGAGCCTGGATGCGTTGTTGCCCATCCTCTACTTGCGCGGCGTCTCCACCGGCGACTTCCAGGAGGCGCTCGGTGTCTTGCTCGGCAAGGACGCGCCGAACCTGTCGCCGTCGGTCATCGGCCGGTTGAAGGAGGAGTGGGCGGCCGATTATGCGCGCTGGCAAAAGCGCGACCTGTCGGCGCGCCGCTACGTCTACGTCTGGGCCGACGGCGTTTACCTGCAGGCCCGCATGGAGCCGACCGCCGAGTGCATGCTGGTGATCATCGGCGCCACCCCGGAAGGCAAGAAGGAGTTGGTCGGTTTCCAGGTCGGCGTGCGCGAGAGCGCCCAGAGCTGGCGTGAGCTGCTGATCGACATCCAGGCCCGCGGTCTGACCATCGCCCCCGAACTCGCGGTCGCCGACGGGGCGCTCGGCTTCTGGAAGGCCCTGGAGGAGGTCTTCCCGGCCACCCGGCATCAGCGGTGCTGGCAACACAAAACGGTCAATGTCCTCAACAAAGTGGCCAAGTCCGTCCAGCCGGCGATGAAGCAGGATCTGCGCGAGATCTGGATGGCCCCGGACCGGGAGACGGCGCAAACCGCCCTGGCGACCTTCGCGAAAAAGTACACGGTCAAGTACGCCAAAGCGGTCGAATGCCTGACCAAGGACCGCGAGGCGCTCCTGGCTTTCTATGACTTCCCCGCCGAGCATTGGGAGCACGTTCGGACGACGAATCCCATTGAAAGCGTGTTCGCCACCGTCCGCCACCGGACTGTTCGGACCAAAGGGGCGCTGTCGCAGGAGACCGCCAAGCTGATGGTCTTCAAGCTGATCACCGCCGCCTCCAAGACCTGGCGCCGCCGGCAAGGCGTAAACCAGTTGCCCAAGGTGATCCTGGGCGTCACATTCCGAAACGGCATTGAGGTCACCGACACCGCGTCACAGAACGCCGCCTGACCAGACCGTCCCCCAGTTTCCCGCATAGCTCTAGCCCCACCATACCGCGCCGTTGGCGCCACCCATCGACGCGCCTTCGGGAAGCCGTTCCAAAACGCTGATGAATAATGCGGGCTAAGCCTTCACACATGTCAAAGGTTAAGCTTTTTTGGAATGCGCCTGCCATTTGCCATCATTACCATTTCGAACACTTCGCGCTTGTGTTCCGGCCCATAGCTGACATGGATCGGTCGGTCTCGGTTATAGATGTATAGGCGGTCGAAGGGAGTGTTGAGAGCGACCCA
>JAEZPL010000317.1 GCA_023413605.1 Pseudomonadota bacterium | reverse complement strand
ATCCTCTGGGACATCGACGGCACGCTGCTGGACAGCGAGCCGTGGCACCAGCGCGCGACCATCGCCGTGTGCCGCCTGCACGGCCACGACCTGACCGAGGAGCAGTACGGCAGCACGCTGGGCATCGCCTTTCCGGAATTCTACGCGCGCCTCTGCGCCATCCGGCCCATGACGCTCAGCTTTGACCAGTGGGCGGACGCCATCACCGACATCTACCTGGAGCGGCTCGCCGAGGTGGAGGCGCGGGCCGGCGCCCGCGCGCTGGTCGAGGCCTTCGCCACGCGCGGCCTGCGGCAGGCCTGCGTGTCGAACAGCGGCCGGCGGGTGGTGGAGGCCAACCTGCGCCACCTCGGCAGCCCGCATTTCGCCTTCGGCGTCAGCCGCAACGACGTGATCAACGGCAAGCCCGCCCCCGATTCCTACCTGCTCGCCGCGGAGCGGCTGGGCGTGCCGCCCGAGGCCTGCGCGGTGATCGAGGACAGCCCCACCGGCGCCCGCGCCGGCAAGGCCGCGGGCATGCTGACCATCGCCTGGCCGCAGCACCCGCACCTGCTGTTCGAGGCCGCCGACCACATCGTGGAAGACCCGGCGGCGCTGGATTGGGACGCGCTGTGCGGTATCGCGGAGCGTATGGCGGCGGATTGATCCGCCGCCTTTTCCGTCACCCCTTCGTTATGAAGAAATACGCCGTCATCGCCACGCCGACGACGATCACGAACTTGCGCAGGATCGGCGGGGGGATGTGGCGGGCGATGGAGGCGCCGGCGTAGCCGCCGGCCATGGCGGCGACCAGCATGATCAGTGCCTCGGTCCAATAAACGGCGCCGCCGAACACGAAGGCGACGACCGCGACCGCGTTCAGGCAGCCGGAGACCAGCGCCTTCAGCCCGTTCATGGCGTGCAGATCGGTCAGGCCGAAGACGCCCAGCGTCGCCAGGATCAAAATGCCGATGCCGCCGCCGAAATAGCCGCCATAGATCGCGATGAAGAACTGCACGACCAGCACCGTGCCGTGCCCGACCGTGAAGTTGCGGCGGACGTAGGCCGACACCTTCGGCCCGAAGGCGAACAGCACCGTGGCGAACAGCAGCAGCCAGGGCACGATGACCTCGAAGGTCCGCTGCGGCGTCCACAGCAGCAGAAAGGCACCCAGAAGCCCACCGATCAGGCTGACGCCCAGGAAGGCCGGAAGGTTGATTTCCCGGATGCGCCCCAGTTCCCGCCGGTAACCATAGGCGCTCGCCAGGGCACCCGGCGACACCGCCACGGTGCTGGTGGCGTTGGCGTTCAGCGGCGGCACCCCGGCCATGATCAGCGCGGGAAAGGTCAGAAAGCTGCCGCCACCGGCCACGGCGTTGAGCACGCCCGCGAAAAAGGCGGAAACGATCAGCAGCAGTGTCAGCATGGGAAGCATAGTCCGAAGGGAAGAGAGGCCCGCGGACTATGCCCGTTCAGCGCAGCTTCCGGTACTGCGTTTTCAATGCGTCCGGTTTTCGATCACGACCGCTTTGATCACGATCACCCTGTTCAAGATCGCGGCGGCAGGGTGCGCAGATACGCAATCAAAGCGTTTATGTCCTCGTCCGGGATGGACTTGTAGAAATGGAAGCCCATCGGCGGGCCGAGCTTCGTGCCGTCCGGGCGCACGCCATCGGTGATCGCGTGCCTGATCTGCGCCTCGGTCCACTGACCGAGGCCATGCTCCTTGTCCTGCGTGATGTTGCGGGCGACCGTGGTGCCCCATGGACCGGTGAAGGACTGCCCACCGACCCCGGCGCGCGCCATGTCGCGCCGCCCGTCCGGCAGCATCGGCGTGTGGCATTCCAGGCAATGGCCGAGCGCGCCCGCCATGTAGGCGCCGTAGGCCGCCCGGTCCGTCCGCGGCACGTCCGGCACCGACCCGACCGGCGGCCCGTAGGAGGCCGGAAGGGGCATGCGGTATTCCGACTTCGGCACCGCGTTCTTCACCGGCGGCAGGCTGCGCATATAGGCGACGATGGCCCGCACGTCGCTGTCCGACAGGCCTCGGTAGAAGGCGAAGGGCATCGGCGGGCCGATCAGGGAGCCGTCCGGGCGCTTGCCGTCGCGGATGGCGGCGATGAGCTGGTCGTCCGTCCAGCGCCCGATCCCGGTGTCCGGATCGGGCGTGATGTTGGAGGCGTAAGCGGTGAAGGGCTGCTCCATGAAGGGTGCGCCGCCCGCCAGTTCCATGCCGGCCACCGGACCGCCCGGCCCCTGCGGCGTGTGGCAGTTGCCGCAGGCGACGATACCGTTCATCAGAACCCGTCCACGCTCCAGCGGTGTTTCCGCCTGGGCGGCGTACGATGCGCACAACGCCACCACAGCCGCGGCGATGCCGCAGCGAACGTCCCGCGTCATGACCCCCTCCACGCTTTTGATTTTGGAAAAAGGTTATTCGGGCAACAATCCGCTTCATAGACGGATTGTTGAGTATTCGACCCAGCTTTTTGGCTTACGCTCCATGCCTTTCGCGGGAAGCGGGGATCCGTTACAGTTCGGCCCCTTTTCTCCCGCCTTTTCCTGGCCGCCTTTTCCCGGCCGCCCTGACCGGAGCCCGTTCGATGTCCGCCCTGATGGAAACCGCCGACGCTTTGCACGACGCCATGCTCGCCCTCGGCCGCGCCGCCCGCGCCGCCGCGGCGGAACTGGCGACCGTGCCGAGCCCGGTGAAGGATCAGACCTTGCGGGCGGCGGCGTCCGCCCTCCGCGCCCGCAAGGCCGAGATCCAGGCGGCCAACGACCGGGACGTGGCGGCGGCCAGGGAGCGCGGGCTCCCCGGACCGATGATCGATCGGCTGACCCTGAACGACGCCCGCATCGAGGCGATGGCGAAGGGGCTGGAGGACATCGCCGATTTTCCCGACCCCATCGGCGGCGTGCTGGCCGAATGGACGCGGCCCAACGGTTTGGCGATCCAGCGCGTGCGCGTGCCGCTGGGCGTCATCGGCATCATCTATGAAAGCCGCCCCAACGTGACGGCGGACGCCGGTGGGTTGTGCCTGAAGTCCGGCAACGCCGCGATCCTGCGCGGCGGATCCGAAAGCTTCCATTCCTCGCGCGCCATCGCGGCCTGCCTTGCGGATGGGCTGCGCGCTGCCGGCCTGCCGGAGGCCGCCATTCAGCTGGTCCCCACCACGGACCGGGCGGCGGTGGGGCACATGCTGACCATGCGCGACTTCATCGACGTGATCGTGCCGCGCGGGGGCAAGTCGCTGATCCAGCGGATCGCCGAGGAAAGCCGCATCCCGGTCATCAAGCATCTGGACGGCAACAACACCGTCTATGTGGACGCCGCCGCCGACCCGGAGAAGGCGCGCAAGGTGGTGATGAACGCCAAGATGCGCCGCACCTCCATCTGCGGCGCCGCCGAAACGCTGCTGGTGGACCGCAAGATCGCCGACGCCGTTCTGCCGGTGCTCGTGAAGGACCTGCTGGACGCCGGCTGCGCCATCCGCGGCGACGAGGCCGCCCAGGCCGCCGACCCGCGGGTGACGGCGGTGGCGCCCGAGGATTGGGACACCGAGTATCTGGACGCCATCATCGCCTGCGGCG
>JAEZPL010000310.1 GCA_023413605.1 Pseudomonadota bacterium | reverse complement strand
CTGCTCCTCAAGGCGGCGCTCCTCGGCGAGCAGGGCTTCGCGGTCGGCGACCGGAATGCGGTAATAGTCGGGATGGATTTCCGAGAAGGCGAGGAAGCCGTGCCGGTTCCCGCCATATTCCACGAAGGCCGCCTGGAGCGACGGCTCGACCCGGGTCACCTTGGCAAGGTAGATGTTGCCCTTGAGTTGCTTCCGGGTCGCGATTTCGAAGTCGAGGTCTTCGAGTCTGTTCCCATTGACCACGGCGACCCGGGTTTCTTCCGGGTGCGTGGCGTCCACCAGCATGCGCTTGGCCATACAAGATCCCCATGACGCCCCGGGCCGCCCGCGCGACGGACAAGCCGCCAGGGCGCGTCATCGTTGTGTGCGAAGCCTGCGGAACCGGCCCCAACCTCGTCGAACGGCGCTGACGCAGCAGCCAGGACGAGACGGACTTCGGCCTCCGGGTTCCGGCTTTGCGGCCGGCACCAGCTTCGAGGTTTCGTCCCATTCACCGATGACCCAAAAGCGTCACGCCCCAGACCGTGGCCGATGATCTATGTCGGCCAGGGAGGTCCGTGGGCGACGCCACAGTTCTTCCACAGGAGTCGCCTCCGGCGGGAGTGGGCTGGCGGGTCGCGGTATGTCGCAGGGCTACCATAGACAAGCATGAAAACTTGCACAACGGTGGAATTTGCCGAAACGAACACGCGGACACATTCGGCGGTCCCACACGGCGAAGCCCAGGCCGGCCCTCGGGAAGGCGTGGCGGAGCGGGCGTCGGAAGGGGTGGCCCGCGGCAGCCCGGTGTTGCAGGAACGGCACCCCGCCCCCGAATTCGGGCGCCATCTCATCGTAACCGTTGAACGGATTGATTCCGCTAAGCTATAGGTGTCCGCTGGCTTGGCCGAGTTGTGGTTCTGGTGGTTTCGATGGCCCGAATGCTCGCGATGATCGTCGCCGTGCTGGGCGCTCTCCTGGGGGCGGTCGCGGTTCCGCTTGCGCCGGCCCTAGCTCAGATCCAGAGTCAGACCACCGCGGCGCTGCCCTTTCCGCCACCGGCGCAGGACCGGGCGGAGGTGCTGGATGCCCGGCTTGGCCTGCACCCCGACAAGACTCGGCTGGTGCTGGAACTCAGCTCCCCGGTTCCCTTCACGGTGTCGGTGCACGCCGATCCCTACCGCGTGGTGGTCAATCTGCCGGACGTGAGCTGGTCCGGCGGTGCGGCGCCCGTCAAGGGAAAGGGACTGGTCTCCCGCTACCGGTTCGAGGCGCGGGAAGGCGGCGCGTCGCGACTCGTCGTGGAGACCAACGGCCCCGCGAAGGTGCATGAGGCCTTCGCCATCCCCGCCAGGGAAGGGTTCAAGCCGCGCCTCGTCCTGGACATCGCCAAGGCCACGCCCGCGGAGGTCGCCCGCCTTGACGGCGGTGCCCGGCCGTCCCCGCAGGCCGAACCCGCGAGCAACGGCGGCCGCCAGGCACCGGCCGTGCCGCAGCAGCCGCCCTATCAGCCGGCGCCCATCGTTCCGGCGGCGGTGGCGATGACGCCCCCGATCCCGCAGAAGGCTTCGCCCATCCCGGACAAACCGCGGGCGGAAAAGCCGATGATCGTCATCGATCCCGGCCATGGCGGCGTCGATCCCGGCGCCATCGGGGTGGGCGGCGTGTACGAGAAGGAGATCACTCTGGCCATGGCGCGCGAGTTGAAGCGCCAGCTTGAGGGCTCCGGCCGCTACCGCGTGCGGCTGACCCGCGACAAGGACGTCTTCATCCGCCTGCGCGACCGCGTCGCCATCGCCCGCGAGGCCGACGCAGACCTGTTCCTGTCGCTGCACGCCGACAGCATCAGCACCGCCAGCGTGCGCGGCCTGTCCATCTACACGCTGTCCGACAAGGCATCGGACCGCGAGGCGGAAATGCTGGCCGCCAAGGAAAACCGCGCCGACGCGCTGGCCGGCATGAACCTGTCCAGCGAGAACGATCTGGTGGCGACGATCCTGATCGATCTGGCGCAGCGCGACACGATGAACCATTCCAAGCGCTTCGCCAACCTGGCGCTGGAGCATCTCGGCCGCGACATGAGGCTGATTCCCAACAAGCCGCACCGCCAGGCCGGCTTCGCCGTGCTGACCGCGCCGGACATGCCGTCCGCCCTGGTCGAGATGGGTTATCTGTCGAGCCCGCAGGACGTCGGGCTGCTGACCAAGGCCGCCCACCGCGAACGCTTCGGCCGCGCGATGGTCCGCGCGATCGACGCCTATTTCAAGTGGCTGGGCACCGCGCAGAAGAGTTGAGCGCCTCCCGTACGGCCGGCAACCGCAGTTGCCCTCCGCCGGAAACGCAAGGGAGGTATTTGGGATCCTCTTTTACCACTTTCTTGCATCCGCCTTGTGGGCGTCACATTTTCCTGACATGCCTGCGAGGGAGTCGGCGTGCCGGCTTTCGCGGTGTTAGGATGTCGCTTACCGGACGGACCCGCTGCCCCTGCAAGGAAGGCCGCGGTACCGCCGCCTTGCCTGTTTGGGATTTGTCATGCGCCTGATTCTGTCCGTTCTGATGGCCCT
>JAEZPL010000300.1 GCA_023413605.1 Pseudomonadota bacterium | reverse complement strand
GTTCCCGGCCCATCAGGCCCAGCACCAGCGCCGGCCGATCGACACGCCCTGATCGCCGGGCTTCCGGAAACGCCGCGACCCATGGCGGGCCGCGGCGCTTCCAGTATCGGCTTGCTTCTCCGGCTGGAGGTCAGCCCGCCGGCATCCGGGCGCGGGCCGCCGCGCGTTCGGCGTCCTTGGCACGGCGGTTGCGGCGCTTCAGAAGCCACATGGCCGTGCCGGTCACCGCAAACAGCGGCGGCAGGACGCCCGACAGGAAGACGAGGAGCGCCCACGACCAGCCGAGCCCCTGGCCGGCGTGCAGCGGGCGCTGCCACGCCATGAAGGTTTCGCCGGCCGAGAAGCCGCGCGGATCGCGGACCTCCACCACGCGGACGGCCCAGGGGTCGACGAAGGCGGTGATCATCGGCGCGCCGTGCCGATGTCCCGGCGGGACAAGGGTGACACGGTAGGCCTGATCGGGCCGCGCAGGCAGGCCGACGGACCGGACCTGCGCGTCGGGGACGGCGGCGCGGGCCAGGGTCACCGCCTGATCGGTGTCGGCCGGGGTGGCGCCCCGCACAGGCTCGACCTTCACCGGCGCGCGCAGGTCGCGGGCGGGAGAGACGGCGGCCACGGCGCCGCCCAGCGCCTGCGGGAAGGTCAGATAGACGCCGCTGAAGGTGACCACCACGAAGACCGCCAGCGTCCAGATGCCCACGGCCCCATGCAGGTCCCGGTGCAGCCGCACGCTGCGCGCGCCGCGCTTGCCCTGGAAGGCCTCCTTCCAGCGGCCGGGGCGCGGCCACCACAGAACCAGTCCCGACACGCCGAGCACCAGCATCGCCACGCCCAGCCAGCCGACGACGTCCCGCCCGGTGCGGTCGGGGATCAGCAGGTTGGCGTGCAGGAGGAAGATCTGCCGCATCACGCCGCCGCGGCCGGCCGCCGTGCTGTCCAGCACCGCCAGGGAAACGGGATCGACCAGCATGGTGGTGCCGGCCCCCGGCCCGCCACGGCCCGGCGGCGACAGGCGGACGGTGGCCGGCTTTCCGGGCTCGTCGGGCAGGGTCACGGTACCCGGCGTCAGGCCCTGCGGCGCTGCCGCCTTGGCCGCATCGAGGATCGCGGTGATGGACCGGGGCTCGCCCGCGGCCAGCGTGTAGGCCGGCGGTGCCGCGAACAGGTCGTCCATCTCATGTTCGAGCACCAGGATGGACCCGGTCACGCCAAGCACGGCGAGCGGCAGGCACAGGATCAGTCCAACCCACAGGTGGACGTTCTGGAGCGTGCGGTACCAGAGGCGGTTGGAGCGGATCTGCGTTGCCATGGCTCAGGATGGGAAGAGGTTGCCGGGAAGGGTGGAATGGGCAGGGGGTGACGCCCCTTGCCCGCATCGGCATCGCGCCATCAATTTTGCGCCACCGATCTCGCGCCATCGGCGGTGTGCAGCGCATGGATCCCGCGGAAGTTGGTCGGCACGCGATATCGGTCCGTGCATGAATGAGAATGATTTCCATTATCATACGAAGGGCATGGGCAAAATGCATTTCTGCAAACGATTCTCATTTTTTGGGTGCCCGTGGAGGTGCGCAGGGCGAGCGGCGCGCAACGGTGCGACGTAAGGTCACATTGCGGCCCCGCCTCAAAGCGCGCCTAGGTGATAACGATTATCAATTGCAATCGCGACCTCAGGGCCATGATCCCGCTTCAACAATCCGGGGACACGGCGCGGCACCCGCTGCCGGCGCCGTTCCGGCGCGGCGGCAAACTGCCCCGCATGGCAGCGGCGGTGGAGCGCGGGCTTGTCGCGCTGCGGCCGTGGCTGCCGGTCGCCCACGCGGCCATGACGATCGGCTTCCTGGGCATTCTGGTCATCCCCCTGCTGCTGGACGATCCACCGGCCGCCGCCGGCCCGTTCGACCACCCCACCGTCCTGGTGCACACGCTTCTGTGGGGCGTGTGGTTCCCATTGACCTTCCTGTCGGTGTTGCTGACCGGGCGAAGCTGGTGCGGCCTGCTGTGTCCGATGGGCGCCATGTCGGAATGGACCGGGAAGGTCGGGCTGCGGCTCTCCATTCCGGCGTGGCTGCGCTGGCCCGGCACCCCGGTTGTCAGCTTTGTGCTGGTCACCGTATGGGGGCAGACGGTGGGGGTGCGCGACCATCCGGAGGCGGCGGCCATCCTGTTCGGCACCGTCTTTGCCGCGGCGCTGCTCATCGGCTTCCTGTTCGGGCGCGGCAAGCGGGCCTGGTGCCGGCACGCCTGTCCCATCGGCCTTCTGCTGGGCGTCTACGCCCGTCTGGGCGCGGTCGAGTTCGCCCCGAAGCGCCCCGAACCGGGCGGCGACCGCTGGACCGAAAAGACCGTCTGCCCGACGATGATCCATCTGAAACGCAAAACGGAATCCCGCCATTGCATCGAGTGCTTCCGCTGCGTCGGGCCGTCGTCGCCCGGCGGCCTGCATGTGAAGCTGCGTGTTCCGGGCACCGAGGTCGAAGAGATCGCCGCGCGCAATCCTTCCCTGTCCGAGGTGCTGTTCCTCTTCGTCGGGACCGGTGTGGCGCTGGGCGGCTTCCTCTGGCTCGTGCTGCCCTCTTATCAGGATCTGCGGCTGGCGATCGGGAACTGGGCGATCGATCAGGAATGGTATTGGCTCGGCGAGCCCGGGCCGCGCTGGCTGATGGCCGTCTATCCCGAGCGGCGCGAGGTGTTCCGCTGGCTCGATTTCCTGCTCATCGCCGGGTACATGCTGGGCTGGCTGGCGGCGCTCACCACGGCGCTGTGCACCACCACCGCGATGGCGGCGTGGCTGTCGGCCCGGCTTAGCCCTGGAACCGGCCTGCGCGCGCGGTTCGTTGAACTCGGTTACCAGTATGCGCCGGTAGCCATGGTGTCGCTGTTGCTGGGCATCGGCAACGGGCTGTTCGAGACGCTGGCGGCGCTGGGCCTGCCGCCCGCCGCGGTGCTGGGCGCCAAGGGACTGCTCTTCGCCTGCGGTGCGCTGTGGAGCCTTCACCTCGGCAACCGCCTGCTGGCCGCCCAGGGCGTTTCCCCGGCGTGGCGGCCGCTCCCCCTTCTCCCGAGTGCTCTCGGCATCGTCGCCGTCGGCGCCGCCTGGTATCCGGCGCTGTTCGGCGCCTGAAACCGCTCACTTCCTCGTGCACAGTGTTCCTGGAGACCCAAAATGACTTTGTTGAACCGGCCGTTCGCCGCGTCGTTGCTTGCCCTCGGCCTTGCCGCCGCGCCCGTGGCCGCGGGCGAAATTCCCATCGGTGAACCGCTGGAGATGAATGGGCTGAACGTCATCGGCATCTATCTTCAGCCGGTCGAGATGGCTCCGGCGATGGCGGATCAGAACGCCGGGAAAACCGACATCCATCTGGAGGCGGACATCAAGGCCCTGAAGGACAACCCGAGCGGCTTCCGCGAGGACTCCTGGGTGCCGTATCTCGCTGTTGACTACACCATCGATAAGCGGGGCGGCGACTGGACCAGCAAGGGGACGCTGCATCCGATGGTGGCCAACGACGGCCCCCACTACGGCGCGAACGTGGCGTTGAACGGTCCCGGCCAGTACGACGTGTCGTTCGTCATCGCGCCGCCGAACGGCCATGGCTTCATGCGTCACACCGACAAGGAAACCGGAGTGGCCGAGTGGTGGAAGCCGTTCGAGTGGAAAGGCTCCTTCAAGTTCGTCGGGACGGGCAAGAAGGGAGGTTACTGATACGGTCGGCGGAAGAACACGTCCCACGTCCGCCGGCCGTTTCACCCCACCTCCGGAATGTTGCGCGTTTTCCGATGAACATTATGCCGTGACGAACCGGCGCGGCCATCCCGCTCAGCACGGGGTGCCGCCGTCGGGCTCCATCTGGCCGAAGACGGCGAACAGGTTCACGTCCGGATCGCCGCTCTCGGGGGCCAGCCGGCCTTCCACCGCCTCCAGATGCTCCATCATCAGGCGGTTCGCCCGCTCCCGGTCGGCGGCGG
>JAEZPL010000280.1 GCA_023413605.1 Pseudomonadota bacterium | reverse complement strand
ATCCTGACCGAACGCACGGTTCGGCAAGGCCCCCATGATGTCTATGAGCGCACCTCACGCTGGACCGGATCGCCCACGCTGCTTCAGTTCGTCGTAGCTTTCGCTCAGGATGAGCGGATCGCCGGGTTCTTTGTCCGGCCGCAGCTGGACGCCCCCCCGAGCCGGCATTCGGATTATAAAACCAAGGCAACGCTTCGCCTGCCGATCAAGGGCGCATGGCATGTCTATTGGGGAGGGCGCGAGATCGCGGACAATTACCACGCCGTCGATCTCGGGCAACGTTTTGCCATCGATCTGGTGGTCATGCGGGACAGGCAGCCTCATTCGGGCAATCCGACCGCCCTCGAAAGCCACTATTGCTGGAATCAGCCGATCCTCGCCCCGGCGGATGGCATTGTCGTGCATGCGGTCGATAGCCTGCCGGATCAGCCGATCGGCAGCACCGATCCCGGCAATCCGGCAGGAAATCATGTGGTCATTGATTTCGGAAACGAGGAATACGGATTTCTGGCTCACATGCGGCAAGGAAGTCTCCGGGTCTCCAAAGGCGACCGTGTCAAAGCCGGCATGCAGATCGGTCAGTGCGGCAACAGCGGGAACACTTCTGAACCGCATCTGCATTTCCACCTGCAGACAAGCCCGCAACTTGACCGCGGCGATGGGCTTCCCGCCCAATTCGTGAATTACTTTTCAGATGGGATCAGGGTCGAGAGGGGTGAGCCGACCAGGGGACAGACCATTCAGCCCGTCGAATGATTGTAATGTGGCCCTCCATCCGCATGCCCGACTATCGGCCGTTTGACGGCCGCATTCTCCACCACCGGACAGAACACGACCGGCCGTCCGTGCACAGCCCCTGGCCGCGTCCTGCTATTTCGTAGCCGAAGCAATGGCCGGCGAAGCGGCGGCAGAGCCTGTCCTTTGCCTGTGGATGGGGCGATGACCCCAAATTGCCGGGCGTCATTCATAAAGTCACCTTACGGATTGAAGACCCTGAAATCGGGTGCTCTCCACCTGTTATCAATAAGAGAGACAATAGACTTTGGTGGAATGTCCGGGCAACCCGCAGCAGGATAATTTCAATCTCGCTCCGTTGACGTCATTCCATATCTTCAGGGCGCCTGTTGAGCTTCTGGTTGTTCCTCCCAAACTCGCAGGTCGGGGGGTTTGTTGGCCCCCGTATGTGCAAATCTCCCGACCCATTTTTACCTTTGGATGCCCAAGACGGCGTCGGTTCGGGGCGTCGTCGGATCAGGGCTGCCGTGCCGTTTTAGGACAGGTCATGTGCGGCTGCGAAAGTTACGCCGACCGCAGGCCGGAGCCGTCGTGGCTACCGTATCTTACCGTTGCCACCGTTCTCCACGCGGCGGTCATTGTCGAAGATCGGAAATTGGCCGACGACCGGTCATCCGTACGCCGCGATAATCCCATCCGCGCAGCATTCTCGCCCACACGGTCCTGCCCACGGCAGGGAAGAGTGGGCAGAGCGGAAAAGGGTTCCGGCGCAGACACGCGCGCTTGGGATGGATCGAAGCCATGCGGACATTGGCGTGGACAGCAGCGGCGTGGAAAGCAGCGAAGCGGGCGCTCGTGCTGGTCGCCATCGGCGTTGCGGCGCTGCTCATCGTCCGTGCCTATGATTCGCAGCGCGGCCCGCCGCTTGAGGCGTGGCACACCTACGTGCCTGAGGAACTGCACCGCAGCGGCATCGACCACAGCGACTGGGCCCAGTACCTGAAGGCCGAAGAGGCCCTCTTCGAAAGCGTACGGGCCGAGGTCACGCAAAAGCTGCCCCCGGAGGAGCGCGTTCCCGTCAACCGCTACTTCGACGGAAGCCCGATCTACCCCGGCCGTTTCACCCAGGACTGGAACCGCTCCTACGTGCTGGAACCGGACGGGCCGCCGGCCGGGGCGGTCGTCTTCCTGCACGGTCTGACGGATTCACCCTACAGTCTCCGGCACATCGCGCGGCTGTATCGGGAGTACGGCTTCGTCGCCATCGCGATCAGGCTGCCCGGCCACGGCACCGTTCCCGCCGGGCTGTCGGACATCGACTGGGAAGACTGGTCCGCGGCCACCCGTCTGGCCGTGCGGGAGGCCCAGCGGCGCATCGGCCCGACCCAGCCCTTGCATCTGGTCGGCTTTTCCAACGGCGGCGCGCTGGCGATGATGTACGCGCTGGAAGCGCTTGACGACCCGCAGCTGCGCCGGCCGGACCGGATCACGCTGATCTCGCCGATGATCGGGATCACCGCCTTCGCGCGCTTCGCCGGGCTGGCCGGGCTGCCCGCCCTGTTCCCCCCGTTCGCGAAGGCCGCGTGGCTCAGCGTGCTGCCGGAATTCAACCCGTTCAAATACAATTCTTTTCCGGTCAACGGCGCGCGGCAGTCGCACCTGTTGACCATGGCGCTGCAACGGGCGGTCGCGGATCGGGCCAACGATGGCCGTCTGGCCGGGCTGGCCCCCGTCATCACGTTCCAGTCGGTGATGGATTTTACGGTCAGCACCCGCGCAATCGTATCCGGTCTGTACCGCCATCTGCCGGCCAACGGCAGCGAGCTGGTGCTGTTCGACGTGAACCGCAGCACCAAGTTCGGCCTTCTGCTGAACGCGGCATCGGACACCATGCTGAACCGCGTTCTGCCCGATCCGCCCCGCCGGTTCCGCACCACGGTCATCACCAACGCCACCCCGGACCGCAACGACGTGGTGGAGCGCACGGTGGAGGCGGGCGGCGACGCGGAACAGGTGCGCGACCTGGGGCTGGTCTACCCGTTCGACGTCTATTCCCTGTCGCACGTCGCCCTGCCCTTTCCGACGACCGATTCCCTGTACGGCCAGCAACCCGACCCGGCGGAGGATTTCGGCATCCACCTTGGCGCCGTGGCGGCCCGCGGCGAGCGCGGGGCGCTGATCGTCAGCATGGATGCCCTGCTCCGCATGTCGTCCAATCCCTTCTTCCCGTACCTGATGCAGCGCATCGAGGAGCCTCTGACGCCCCTGAGGGCCGCTCGGGCGCTCCCCGACGGCCAATCCGCGGCAGTGCCTTAGAACAAAACCAAACGACGAAAGACGGCAGGAATGGGGGCACCCTTGAGCCACAATCCTTCAAGCCACGACCGACCCGGCCGGCCCCTCATCCGATGGGCATTGCCCGTCTTCGCGACGCTGACGCTGCTCGCCGCCTGCGGCGGGGCCGAGCAACCGGTGGCGGAGCCGGTTCGGCCGGTCCGGGTGGTAATGGTCGAACAGCGCGCCGGCGGTGAGACCGTCTCGCTGACCGGCGACATCCAGGCGCAGGAGGAGGTCAGCCTCTCCTTCCGCGTCGACGGGCGGATGGTCGAGCGGCTGGTGAATGTGGGCGACCGGGTGCAGGCCGGCCAGGTGATCGCGCGGCTCGATCCGGAGCCGGCCCGCAACGCCCTGCGCACCGCGCGGGCGAATCTGTCGGCCGCCATGGGTCAGCGGACCACGTCCCGCAACGAGTACGAGCGGCAGGAAACCCTGCTGCGCCAGGGCTGGACCACCCGCGCGCGCTACGACGCGGCGGCCCAGGCGCTGAAAGCGGCCGATGCCCAGGTCGATTCCGCCCAGGCGCAGTTCGACACCGCGCAGGACCAGTTGGGCTACACGGAACTGGTGGCCGACAGCGCCGGCACGGTTACCGCCCGCGGGGCCGAACCCGGCGAGGTGGTGGCCGCCGGCCGCATGATCGTGCATCTGGCTCGGCAGAACGGGCTGGACGCCGTGTTCGACGTGCCGGCAGCGGTGATGCACGACACGCCCGGCGACCCCGTCGTCGCCGTGGCCCTGGCCTCCGATCCGGCCGTTCAGACCACCGGCCGTGTGCGCGAGGTGTCACCCCAGGCCGATCCGGTGACCCGCACCTTCAAGGTCCGGGTCGGCCTTCAGGAACCGCCCGAGGCGATGCGGCTCGGCTCGACCGTCAACGGCACGATCCAGGTCGGCGGCATCGGCGGAATCGCCATTCCCGCGACGGCGCTGACCCAGGCGAACCGCCAGCCGGCGGTGTGGGTGGTCGATCAGGCGACGAACACCGTGGCGCTGCGCAACATCGACCTCGACCGCTACGACCTTGCCCGCGTCGTCGTCGCGCGCGGCCTGGAAACCGACGAGATCGTGGTCACCGCGGGCGTGCAGGCGCTTCGTCCCGGACAGAAGGTCCGCATCCTCGGGGCCGAGCCATGAGCGGCTTCAATCTCTCCGCCTGGGCGATCCGCAACCGCTCCCTGGTCGTCTTCCTCATGATCGGCGTCGTCGTGGCCGGGGTGCTCGCCTTCCGGGGACTCGGCCGGGCGGAGGATCCGGTCTTCACCATCCGCACCATGGTGGTGCAGGCGCAATGGCCGGGCGCAACGCTGGACGACACGCTCCAGCAGGTGACGGAGCGGCTGGAACGGACGCTGCAGGAGGTGCCGAACCTCGACACGCTGCGCAGCTACACCATCCCCGGCACGACCGTGATCTTCGTCGACCTCACGGGCGACACACAGGGCCGCGAGGTTTCCGATACGTGGTACGAGGTGCGCAAGCGGGTGGCCGACATGCGCCACACCCTGCCGCAGGGCGTGCTCGGCCCCGGCTTCAACGACGATTTCGGCGACACGTTCGGCATCATCTACGGCTTCACGGCGGACGGCTTCACGCACCGCGAGCTGCGCGATTACGTCGAGGACATCCGCTCCCGCCTGCTGCTGGTGCCGGACGTTGCCAAGATCGAACTGCTGGGCGAGCAGGACGAGCGCATCCACGTCGATTTCTCGGCGGAAACCCTGGCCGGGCTGGGCGTCGATCCTGGCGCGCTGATCGCCGCGCTCCAGGCCCAGAACGCGGTGCGCCCGGCCGGCGTGCTGCGCACCGGCAAGGAAGCGCTCGATTTGCAGGTGTCCGGCGCCTTCGTGTCGGAGCAGGACATCCTCGACGTCAATTTCGTGGCGAACGGGCGCATGCTGCGCCTGCGCGACGTGGCGGAGGTGCGACGCGACACGGCCGACCCGCCCCAACCACTTTTCCGGGTGAACGGTGAACCGGCGGTCGGGCTTGCCATCGCGATGAAGCCTGGGGGCGACATCCTGGCGCTGGGCCGCAACATCAAGGCCGAGATGGCGCGCATCAACGCCGACCTGCCGCTGGGGATCCAGCCGCATCTGGTGGCCGATCAGGCGCACACGGTGGACGAGGCGGTGTCCGACTTCATCACGTCGCTGTGGCAGGCGGTGCTGATCGTGCTGGTCGTCAGCTTCGCCGCGCTGGGTGTCCGCGCCGGCACGGTCGTCGCGATCACCATTCCGCTGACGTTGGCCATCGTCTTCGCGGTGATGGATCTGGTCAACATCGACCTTCAGCGCGTGTCGCTCGGCGCGCTCATCATCGCGCTGGCCTTGCTGGTGGACGATGCCATGACGACCGTGGACGCGATGACGCGGCGGCTGGCCGCCGGGGACCGGAAGGAGGTCGCCGCCGTCTACGCGTACAAGACGCTGGCCTTCGCGATGCTGTCCGGCACGCTGGTGACCATCGCGGGCTTCGTGCCCATCGGGTTCGCGCAAAGCTCGGCCGGCGAATACACCTTTTCCATCTTCGCCGTCGTGGGGATCGCGCTGATCGCCTCGTGGTTCGTCGCCACGGTCTTCGCGCCGCTCCTCGGCATGATGCTGCTG
>JAEZPL010000269.1 GCA_023413605.1 Pseudomonadota bacterium | reverse complement strand
CCGCCGCCGCCCTGTCGGCGGCGGGGCTCGATTTCGGGCTGGTCATCGGGCTGGTGGCGGGGCTGTTGTCCTTCATCCCCTATGTGGGATCGTTGTTCGGATTCGTGTCGAGCACCGGCCTTGCGCTGTTGCAGTTCGACGACCTGTGGCGGGTCGGGATCGTGGTGGCGATCTTCCTGTTCGGACAAGCGGTGGAGGGCAACGTTCTGACGCCCAAGCTGGTGGGGGATAAGGTCGGGCTGCACGCGGTGTGGGTCATCTTCGCGCTGCTTGCCGGCGGCACTCTGTTCGGGTTCGTGGGCGTGCTGCTGGCCGTGCCGGTGGCGGCGGTGATCGGCGTGCTGACGCGCTTCGCGCTCGGCCGCTATCTGGAGAGCCCCTATTACCGGGGCAACGTGCCGTCATGAGCCCTGCGTCATGAGTTCCCCGCCATGAGCCTCCCACCATGAGCATAGCGGCGCAGCTTCCGCTCGACCTCGGCCACCGAACGGCCATGGGGTGCGAGGATTTCCTGGTGGCGCCCAGCAACGGCGACGCGGTGGCGTGGCTCGACCGCTGGCCGTCCTGGCCGGCCCCGGCGCTGACCGTCTATGGCCCGGCGGGCTGCGGCAAGACGCACCTCGGCCATGTCTGGCGCGCCCGCAGCCACGCGCCCATCGCGAACGGGGAGACGCTGGACCAGATCGACCTGCCGGCCCTGCTGGCCCGAACAAACGCCGTGGTGGTGGAGGACGCCGACAAGGTGGCCGGCCGCCCGGCGAACGAGGAGGCGCTGTTCCACCTCTACAACCTCGCGCGCGACTCGGGCGGGCATCTGCTGCTCCTGTCGCGCAAGCCGCCCGCGCGCTGGCGGGTGAAACTGGCCGACCTGCGGTCCCGCATCAAGGCGGCGCCCGCGGTGGGGGTGGAGGCGCCGGACGACGCTCTGCTCGCCGCTGTGCTGGTGAAGCTGTTCGCCGACCGGCAGTTGCGGCCCGGCATGGATCTCATCACTTACCTGCTGACGCGCATGGAGCGCTCGCTCGACGCCGCCCGGCGGGTGGTCGCGGCCCTTGACCGCGCGTCGCTCGCCGCGCACCGTCCGTTGACCGTTCCGCTCGCCCGCGAGGTGCTGGCGGATCTGGAAAGCGAAAAGGGAGAGGACGAGGATGGATCTGGGAATCGCCGGACGCCGCGCGATCGTGTGCGCAGCCAGCAAGGGACTGGGTAAGGCCTGCGCGCTCGCGCTGGCGCAGGAAGGCGTCGAGGTCACCATCACCGCGCGCGGCCGTGACCTGCTGGAAGCCGCCGCGGAGGAAATCCGCAAAGCCACGGGCGCCAAGGTCACCACCGCCGTGGGTGACATCGCGACCGAGGAAGGGCGCGCCGCGGCTCTGGCCGCCTGCCCGGACCCCGACATCCTGGTCAACAACGCCGGCGGCCCCCCGCCGGGCGATTTCCGCGAGTGGGAGCGGGAGCACTGGATCCGCGCCGTTGAGGCCAACATGCTGGCCCCGATCTTCCTGATCAAGGCGACGGTGGACGGCATGATCGCCCGCAAATTCGGGCGCATCGTCAACGTCACCTCGGGCGCGGTGAAGGCGCCGATTTCCAACCTCGGCCTGTCCAACGGCGCGCGCGCCGGCCTGACGGGCTTCGTCGCCGGCCTGTCGCGCCAGACCGTGCGCCACAACGTGACGATCAACAACCTGCTGCCCGGCCCGTTCGAGACCGACCGTCTGCGCTCGACCATGGAAGGGGCTGCCAAGGCCAACCACCGCAGCGTGGACGAGGAAATGGCTGCCCGCCGCGCCACCAACCCCTCCGGCCGCTTCGGCGATCCGGCGGAGTTCGGCGCGACCTGTGCCTTCCTGTGCTCCGCCCACGCCGGCTTCATGACCGGCCAGAACGTGCTGCTGGACGGCGGGGCGTTCCCGGGGACGTTGTAACGCCTTTCTCCCCCCTCTCTCCTACGGCGGGAGAGGGGATTTGGCGCACTTACCCCCAGAACACCGGGGTTTCCCGGAAGGCTTTCCACAGGTCCGGCAGCGCCTTGCGGCGCTTGTCGGCCTGTTTGCCAAGCCATTTGACGGCGGCGTCCGCGGCGGTGCGGTGCCGCGGATCGGCCTCCGCGAGGGTGCGCAACAGCTTGCGGCCGATCGCCGAATCGTGGTCGGCGTCCAGCGCGCCGAGCACCGCGTCCAGCGCGGCGATGAAGGGCACGGTCGCCGTTTCGGCGTAGAGGCCGCGGAAGAACTCGGCCGTGTAGCGCAGCTTGCGCAAGCGGCGGCGCAGCCGGTCGCGGGCGGCCGTGTCGGCGCTGTCCAGGTCCTTGCCGGCCTTCAGCGCCTTGGCCTGCTGGGCGATCAGCCATGCGCCGGCCAGCGTGTTCATCGGGCGGTCGAGTTGGGCGCGAAGTGCCGGGTCGGCCCCGCCGTACCAGCGCCCGTCCTCCAGCCAGGCGCCGAGCGCCAGGATCAGGCCGGTGCAGCGCGGGGACTGGATCGCCCCCACCGCGGAGAGGGCAGGCGCACGGCGCGCCTCCCGAACGGCCTCCACCAGGGCGGGCAGGTCGTCGGGCGCTTTGCCCGAGGCGGCGAAGGGCTCGATGACGCCGGACAGCAGGACGTCCCACTCCCGCGCCGGGCCAAGCTGCCGGGCGAACCAGCGGGCCTCGTCTTCGGAGCCGCAGGCGTCCGGCTTGCCGGCCAGGGGGCGGAACAGGCGGACGGCGGTGCGTAGCCGGCGCAGGGCGACGCGCATCTGGTGCAGCCCCTCCACGTCGCCGCCGGCCAGCGCGCAGGCTTCGTTGGCGAGCAGCAGACGCAGGCAGTGGCGGACGATGTGCCGGTAGGCCTCCGCCACCGTGGTGACGGGGGAGAGGCCCAGCGGTTCGGGCAGGACGGAGGCGGGCAGGCGGCCGGTGACGAGGCGGTAGCCGACCTCCGCCTTGCTTTCGGTCCCAATGTGCGCGGGCATGGCGCGCTGGATCGCCAGCGCGGTGTCGAACAGGCGGCCGACGCGGCCGGATCTCAGCTCGAACTCAACCTCGCTGATGCGGGCGCAGGCGGTGCCGGCGGTGATCTGCCCGTCGTCCACGATGACCGCGATGGCGGTCAGCGCGTCGGGGCGGATCAGCCGCGTGGCGCGCTGGACTTCCGTCGTGAAGACCGGGACCAGAGCCGCCCGGGCGTCTTCCGGCACCAGGGCGGCGATACCCTCCGCGTTCAGCACGCCGAGGTCGGGCGTTGCGCCGGCAATGGTCCAGTCCCAGGCCTTGCGGACGGTCACGGCGGCCGAATCGATGGGCGTGGCGGCATTGACGGTCTTCAGCGTCTGGATGAAGCGGTCGCCGTCCTGCCGAACGCGCAACGCCATGCCGTTGGCGTACAGGCGCAAATCCGGCGTGTCGAAATAGACCGTGCGCAGGCGCTGGACGACAGGGTCCCCCGCGTCCTGCCCATCACCCGCCAGACCCGGCAGCGCCATGGCGCGGCCGAGGTCGCGCGGGTCGAGGTGAAGCTTCATGCCCACCTCGCGCACGGCGGGTGTCGTGGCGGATGCTGTCGGGGGCACGGACGACACGGGGGCAAACTCCTCACTCTGGTCGGGCCTGGAATACCCCAAGGCGGGGCGGGGCGTTAAGACAGTTTGCGCGGTCGCACAAAATCGGCCAGACGCCCGGCGCCGAGGTCCAGGTCGCGCCATTGCGTCGTTTCGAACAACAGGACGGCGCAGGCGGCGGTCGGGAATTTTTCGCCCAGCGCCGCGCGGTGGCGTTCGTCGCCGGAGCCGGTCAGGTCCCGCGCCAGATCGTGCAGGTCAGGATTGTGGCCGACCAGCATGAGGGAGGCGGCCGAATCCGGCGCGTCGCGCAGCCGCTCCAGCAGTACCCTCGCGCCGCAGAGGTACAGCCCGCGCTCGAACTCCACGGGTATGGCGGGCGTGTCCATGGCGGACAGCACGCGGCGGGCGGTGTCCTCCGCGCGCCGGGCGGTGGAGCACAGCACGAGGTCGATGTGCGCCCCGCGGTCCTTCAGGTAACCGCCGATCCGCCGGGCGGCCTTCTCCCCCCGCGGCGCCAGCGGCCGGTCGTGGTCGTCGAGGCCGGGATCATCCCAGGACGACTTCCCGTGGCGCAGAAGGTATAAGGTCTTCATGGCGGATTGCCCCTCCTGGCGTGATTGGCCGCACTTGAACCTGTTTTCCACGCGGGTCTATCGTGACTGACCCAAAACCGTAACCGAGATGGGGTAGTCTGCCCGTCCCGACCGTACCGCCGGACTCTACCGACCCCCTGTTCCACGCGAAAGCCCGAGGCTGCTGTGACCCACCTTCAGGATCTGGAAGCGACTTGCATCGAAGCGAACGCGCCGGAGCGCTTCATCAACCGCGAACTGTCCTGGTTGGCCTTCAACCAGCGGGTCCTGGAGGAAGCGTCGAATCCCAACCATCCTCTGCTGGAACGGCTGCGTTTCCTGTCGATCTCGGCCAGCAACCTGGATGAGTTCTACATGGTCCGCGTCGCCGGCCTGAAGGGCCAGGTCGCCGCAGGCGTGAAGACGCCCAGCCCGGAAAACCTGACGCCCGCGCAGCAGCTGGCCGCCACCAACCAGCGCATCGTCGAGCTGATGAACGCGCAGCAGGCCATGTGGCGCAGCCTGAAGGTGGACCTGCGCGACGCCGGGATCGCCGTGGTCGACGGAGACGACCTGACCGACGGCGAGAAGGACTGGCTGGAAGCCAAGTTCCTGGATGACATTTTCCCGATTCTCACCCCCATCGCGGTGGATCCGGCGCATCCCTTCCCCTTCCTGCCGAACCTGGGCTTTTCGCTGGCGTTGCAGCTGCACGATTCGGCGAAGGGGCGGCATCTCGACGCGCTGGTGCCGCTGCCGACGCAGCTGGACCGCTTCATCCGCCTGCCGGGGTCGGACATCCGCTTCATCCAGCTGGAAAAGTTGGTGATGCTGTTCATCGACCGCCTGTTCCCCCCGTTCCAGGTGAAGGCGCACGGCGTCTTCCGGGTGCTGCGCGACAGCGAAATCGAAATCGAGGAAGAGGCGGAAGATCTGGTCCGCACCTTCGAAAGCGCGCTGAAGCGCCGCCGCCGCGGCAGCGTCATCCGGCTGGCAACCGACGCCGGCATGGCCGCCGACCTGCGCGAATTCCTGCGGCACGAACTGAACGTGTCGAACGACGACGTGTTCATCCTGAACGGGCTGATCGGTCTGACCGACACCAAGCAGCTGATCGTCGACGAGCGCCCGGATCTTGTCTTCCGGCCGTTCAATGCCCGCTTCCCGGAGCGTATCCGCGATTTCGGCGGCGACTGCTTCGCGGCGATCCGCGACAAGGACATCGTTGTCCACCACCCGTACGAGAGCTTCGACGTGGTGGTGCAGTTCATCCGGCAGGCCGCGCGCGACCCGCAGGTGGTCGCCATCAAGCAGACGCTGTACCGCACCAGCAAGGACAGCCCCATCGTCGCCGCCCTGATCGAGGCGGCGGAGGCCGGCAAGTCGGTCACCGCCCTGGTCGAGCTGAAGGCCCGCTTCGACGAGGAGGCCAACATCCGCTGGGCGCGCGACCTGGAACGCGCGGGCGCGCAGGTGGTTTACGGCTTCGTCGACCTGAAGACGCACGCCAAGGTGTCGCTGGTGGTGCGGCGCGAGAACAAGGCGCTGCGCAGCTACGTGCATTTCGGAACGGGCAACTATCACCCGATCACGGCGAAGATCTACACCGACCTGTCCTTCTTCACCTGCGACCCGGCCCTGTGCCACGACGCGGCGGTGATGTTCAACTTCATGACCGGCTACGCCACGCCCAAGGTGCTGGAGAAGATCGCCATCGCGCCGATCACCCTGCGCAAGCGGCTGGTCGACATGATCGACGCGGAGATCGCCAACGCCGCCGCCGGCAAGCCGGCGCAGATCTGGGTGAAGCTGAACTCCCTGGTCGATTCGGAGATCATCGACAAGCTGTACCAGGCCTCGCAGAAGGGTGTGCAGATCGACATGATCATCCGCGGCATCTGTTGCCTGCGTCCCGGCGTGAAGGGCCTGTCGGAGAACATCCGCGTGCGCAGCATCGTCGGCCGCTTCCTGGAGCATGGGTGCGTCATCTGCTTCGCCAACGGCCAGCCGCTGCCGAACCCGCAGGCCAAGGTCTACATCTCCTCGGCCGATTGGATGCCGCGCAATCTGGACCGCCGTATCGAAACATTGGTTCCCATCGAGAACCCGACGGTGCACGAACAGGTGCTGGACCAGATCATGGTCGCCAACCTGAAGGACGAGGCGAACAGCTGGAAGCTCGGCCCCGACGGTGTTTACCACCGCGTGGAGGCCGGGCCGGACGCCTTCAGCGCCCACAACTACTTCATGACGAATCCGAGCCTGTCGGGCCGGGGAAGCGCGTTGAGCAGCAAACGCACACCTCCGCGGTTGAAGCTTCGTACGGTTTCCTGAAGCGAGGAGTGACGGTTGCCCATGACGTCGGCGCAGGAACGCGGGAACACCCCGTACGAAAAGAGCACGCCCGAGAAGGGCGCCCCCGAAAAGGGCGCCCCCGAAAAGAGTGAACGCATCGCGGTGATCGACATCGGGTCGAACTCGATCCGTCTGGTCGTTTATGACGGGCTCAAGCGGTCGCCGCTGCCGGTGTTCAACGAAAAGGTCCTGTGCGGGCTGGGACGTGGCGTGGAGAAGTCCGGCCGCCTCAACCCGGAGGGCGTGGCCCAGGGCCTGGAGGCGCTGGAGCGCTTCGCGATGCTGTCGGCCGGCATGCGCGTCGGCCGGCTGGACATCATTGCCACCGCGGCCGTGCGCGACGCGGACGACGGGGCGGCCTTCGTGGAGGCGGTGAAACGGCGCACCGGCCTGGACGTCCGCGTCATCAGCGGTGAGGAAGAGGCGCGGCAGTCCGCCATGGGCGTGCTGTCCGGCACCCCCGCCGCCGATGGGCTGGTCGGCGATCTGGGCGGCGGCAGCCTGGAACTGGTCCGGCTGGATCAGGGTGTGATCGGGGAGCATGTGACCCTGCCGCTCGGCCCGTTGCGGCTGATGGAAATCAATCCCGGCAAGCAGAACGGGCTGACCCGTGTCATCGACCAGCGTCTGGAAAAGCTGGCTTGGCTGTCCACGGCCAAGGGCAAGCCCTTCTACCCGGTGGGCGGCGGTTGGCGCGCGCTGGCCAAACTGCACATGGAGCATGTGAAGCACCCGCTGCACATCATCCACCACTACACCATCCCTTGCGGCGAGGCCCGCGACTTCGCGGCGCTGATCGCCAAGCAGAGCCGGTCGTCGCTGGAGAAGATGTCCGGTTCGCGGCGGCGCGTGGACACGCTGCCCTACGCGGCCCTGGTGTTCGAGCGCCTGTTGCGCGCCGCACAGCCCTCCACGGTGGTGTTCTCGGCCTTCGGCCTGCGGGAAGGGCACCTATTCTCGCTGCTGAGCCCCGAGGCGCAGCGCCAGGACCCGCTGCTGGCCGCGGCGGAGGATTGGGCGCAGCGCTTCACCCGCATCGGCGACCCGGCCCTGATGGTGTCCTGGACGGGAGGCCTGTTCGCGGGGGAGGACGACGCCGCCCTGCGCCTGCGCCAAGCCGCCTGCCTGCTGAGCGACGTGGGTTGGGCGGAGCACCCGGACTATCGCGCCGAACACGCCTGCCTGCGCATTCTGCGCTTTCCGTTCCCCGGCATCGACCATGACGAACGCGCGTTCCTGGCCCTGGCCGTCTACGCCCGCTACGCCGGCACCATCGACAGCCCGGCCACGGCGGGCCCGCGGACGCTGCTGAGCGAGGCGCAGGCGCTGAAGGCGCTGCTGCTCGGTCTCGCGCTGCGGCTGGCGCACACGTTGACCGGCGGCGCCACGGCTCTGCTGCAACGCACGACGCTGAAGGTGGCGGGAGAACGCCTCGTCCTGACGCTGCCAGACGATTCCAGCGTGCTCCCCGGCGAGGCCGTGCAGCGCCGCCTGGACGCGCTGGCGAAGGTATTGCACCGCAAGGGCGAGATCATCCTGCCGTCGCGGCCTCAGGCGGCGGAGTAGGCGGTCGGGGGGCTTGACCCTTGCGGGGGGAGCAGCGGTGAAAGGCCAATTTTACACGGATGGCACGGATGATTGTTTGAGCTTGCAACGTGATGCTTCGTCGAAAAGCCGTCACGGGGCGCGTATCAAAAATAAAAATCCGTGTTATCCCTGGTTAAATCCGTGCCATCCGTGTGAAGACTTGTAACCCAAGGATCAACCGCCGTCACGCGACCTTGGCGTGGGAGATGGCTTCGCGGACGCTGACGCCCTTGCGCAGGATGTTGTCCACGGCGCGGCCCTGAACCATGTTGATGCCGACCTTGTTGGCGTAGACAAGGCTCGACACGCTGTCGCAGCGGGCCAGGATGAACTTGCAGCGGTCCTGCTCTTTGATCCGGTCCATGAAATATTTCTCGAACGTCGGGTCCATCTCCAGCATGTCGTTGGACCAGAAGATCCTCGCGTAGTCGGCGTTCAGGTATTCCAGATCGAAGTTGGTCACCCAGAAGGGGTTCAGTCCGTCGACCGCGATCTGGTACTGACGGTCCTGGGCGAAATCGACCACCTCGTTGAACAGCGACAGATTCTCGATCAGGTCGCCCTTGGAGATTTCAAGCACCACCTGGCCGCGGAAATCCAAGGGCAGGCGCTCGTCGAACTTCACGAAGCCGGTGGAGATCACCGTGGACAGGTTGATGTTGATGCCGATGCGCCGGCCGCGCATGAAGCTGAGGCCATGGTTCAACGCGCGCAGCACCGACTGGTCCAGGTTGGCCGTGAAGTAGTTGAACAGCCATTTGTTGGCGGTGATGTCGTAGTCCGGGCAGAGCCGCTCCTGGAGCAGCTTGATCGAGATATACAACTCGAAATAGGCCATCTCGTCCTCGGTGTTCCGACCGATGTTGGCGATGGCTTGGTTGAACAGGAAGGGCGACAGATCGAACATCTGCATGGCGCGTTCGAGCTTCGCCATCTCCTCCAGCGTGATCGGCGGCTTGGTTTCGGTGCTGTGGCTGCCGGTTTCGTTGGCCTGGAGTTCTTCGATGAAACGGATGACGTTGATGAAGTTCAACGCCAGTTCCATGATCGAATAAAGCGAATATTCCCGGTAGGGGTTTGCCCCGGTCAGCGACGTCTTCGCCAGGAAAATCTGCTCGACCTTTTGGCAGACGTCGGTGACGCCGGTCAGCTTCAGGCCCTTGTAGAGGATGATGACATCGCCGTTGGAGATGTTGAAGGCCTGCAGGTAGGAAGCCTTGTTGGCCAGTTCCTGGATGATCGTGCGGACGATCATCTGGCTGGAGGGATCCTTGTCCTTCAACAACGACAGGTGCATGTGGATCAACCGCATTCCCTGCAACTCAGACTTTGCGGAGCGCAACAGGTTCAGCAATTTGTCGTTGTCAAATTCCGGTTTGAGATCCTTCGCGGCGGCCACGGCAGCCTGCTTCTCCGAAGTGGAGAGTCGGACCCGGTCGCGTCCCACCGGTGGTCTGCCGCCGAACCTGCTCATACGCGAAATCCCCCAAGCCGGCACAAAGAAATGTGTGCGCACCCGAAAGGTGGGCATTCTTTCCGCGAACCGAACCCGCCAGATACACGGCGTAGGAACGGCTCTCCCGAGATATTAACTCTATCCTTTTTTAACAATGCCTTAAAGCGTGGTTAATAGTCGGAAATTGTTTCTTGTTTTCGACAAAAAGGCGCATCGCGTCGGGAACGCGGCCTGCTCATGGGGTGGGTGGGGGCGCTCAGGCCCCCTCGCCCTCACCGGTCGGCACGATGCGCACGCGCCGGTCGAGAACCGCCAGCCCGACGCGCCCGTGCTTCAACGCCAGCGCGTCGTTGCCGAACAACTCGCGCCGCCAGCCGTGCATGGCCGGAACCTGGGCGGTATCGTCGGCGGCGATCGCCTCCAGGTCGGCGGCCGACGCCACCAGCTTGGACGCGACGTTGTTCTCCTCGCACTTCATCTTGAGGAGCACGCGCAGCAGTTCCACGATGGGCTGGAGGCCGGGCGGCGGCTCCTCCCGCGGTTCGATCCGCGGCAGCTCTGATTCGGGCAGGTCGAGCCCGCGCTGCACGCAGGCCAGAACGTCCGTCCCCTGCCGCCCTTCGGCGAAGCCGCGGCCCATGCCGCGCGTGCGGGCAAGGTCGTCCACCGTCGTCGGGGCGTGGGCGGCGATTTCCAGCAGCGCCTCGTCGCGCAGCACGCGGGAGCGGGGCAGGTCGCGCCGCTGCGCCTCACGCTCGCGCCAGGCGGCCAGTTCGCGCAGGATCGCCATGAAGCGCGGCTTGTTGGTGCGCACCTTCAGTCGCAACCAGGACGTTTCCGGATCCACCTGATAGGTCGCCGGATCGGTCAGGACGGCCATCTCCTCTTCCAGCCAGTGGGCGCGGCCGGTGCGGACGAGGCGGCGCTTCAGCTTCTCATAGGCCGGGCGCAGATGGATGACGTCGGACAGCGCGTAGGTCAGCTGGCGCTCGGTCAGCGGACGCTGCGACCAGTCGGTGAAACGGCTGGACTTGTCGATGCGCGCGCCGGCCAGCTTGGTGACCAGTGTCTCGTACCCCACGCTTTCGCCGAAGCCGCAGACCATGGCGGCGACCTGCGTGTCGAACAGCGGGTGCGGGATCTGGCCGGTCAGGTGCCAAAAGATCTCCACATCCTGCCGCGCGGCGTGGAACACCTTGAGAATCGACGGATCCATCATCACGCGGACCAGCGGCGCGAGGTCGATGCCCTCGGCCAGCGGGTCGATGGCGACGGCGCCGCCCGGCCCCGCGACCTGCACCAGACACAGCTGCGGCCAGTAGGTCTTTTCACGCAGGAATTCGGTGTCGACGGTTATGTATTCAGCCCCGGCCAGCGAGCGGCAGAAGGCATCAAGGTCTTCGGTGGTGGTGATCAGTGTCATGGCCGCTTCATACACGAGCACGCGCCCGCGCGAAAGCTCGCCCTTCGGCAAGTGCGCTCCCGGAAATGCGGGCCGGAAAAGGGCGCCGGGAAGCACGGGCCAAAAAGCACGGAAGGCTGCTTGACAATCCGGCGCTGTCGGTGTGGTGTGTCGGGCCGCCTTTCCGCGCAGGATTCCGACCTTTTCAAGGTGTTTCGACCCATGCACCCCTACCGCACGCACACCTGCGGCCAGCTTCGCGAAGAGAACGCCGGTCAGATTGTCCGCCTGTCGGGCTGGATCAACCGCAAGCGCGACCATGGACAGCTGCTGTTCATCGATCTGCGCGACCATTACGGCCTGACGCAGTGCGTGGTCGATACCTCCAACCCGGCCTTCCAGGTGGCCGAGCGGT
>JAEZPL010000720.1 GCA_023413605.1 Pseudomonadota bacterium | reverse complement strand
GGGTGTGCATCGGCCACCGCGGCGTCTGGTGGGCGGAGATCGAGACGAAGGGCCGCGTCGCCCACGGCTCCATGCCCTTCCTCGGCAACTGCGCGGTGCGCCACATGGGCGCCGTGCTGCACCGGATCGAGACGGACCTGATTCCGCGCCTCGCCGCCAAGCGCACCGCCATGCCGGTGGTGCCGGAGGGCGCCCGGCAGTCCACCCTGAACGTCAACGCCATCCACGGCGGCCAGCCCGAGGACCACGAGGGCCTGCCGAGCCCCATGGTGCCCGACAGCTGCCGCATGGTCATCGACCGCCGTTACCTGATCGAGGAGGAGCCGGAGGCGGTGAAGGCGGAAATCGTCGGCATCCTGGAGGATCTGCGCCGCGAACGCCCCGGCTTCGACTATGACCTGCGCGAGGTGCTGGCCTTCCTGCCGACCATGACCGACGCGGACGCCCCGGTGGTGCGGGCGGTCGGCGCGGCCATCGAGACGGTGCTGGGCCGCCCGGCGGAGCACGTCGTCTCCCCCGGCACCTACGACCAGAAGCACATCGTGCGCGTCGGCCACCTGAAGGACTGCATCGCCTACGGCCCCGGCATCCTCGACCTCGCCCACCAGCCGGACGAGTATGTCGGCATCGACGACATGGTCCATTCCGCCCAGGTCATGGCCCTGGCGACGCTGGACTTGCTGGGGGCTGCATAAAACCCTCTCCCGCCGGAGGCGGGAGAGGGGGGTGTCAGGCCGGCGCTATCTTCGGGAAGCGCAGCGTGAAGCGCACACCGGCCCCCAGGTCGCTGGAAACCTTGATCGTCCCGCCCAACCGTTGGGCGACGAGGTTGTAGACGATGTGCAAGCCCAGGCCCGTGCTGCCGTGGGCGCGGCGGGTGGTGTAGAAGGGATCGAAGATGTTGGGCAGATTGTCCGGCGCGATGCCCTTGCCGTCGTCGGTGTAGACGATCTCCACGCTGTCGCGCGTCGGCTCGGTCACCGTGATCGCCATCTGGCCGACATGCCCGGCATCGAAGCCGTGCACCAGCGTGTTGGAGATCAGATTCGTCAGGATCTGCGCCAGCGCGCCCGGGTAGTTGTCGAGCTGGATGCCCTCCGGACACTCCACGGCCAGCTTGTGGCCCGGCTTCTGCCATATGGGGCGAAGGCTGAGCACGAGGTCGCCGATCCAGTCGTCCAGGGTGAAGGCGCGCCGTTCGTCGCTGGTCTGGTCCGCCGCCACCTGCTTGAAGCCCTGCACCAGATCGGCCGCCCGGCTGAGGTTCGACAGCAGCAGGTTGGTGGAATCCACCGCCGTCGCGGCGTAGGCGTCGAACTCCGCGCGGCGCAGCTTGCCGGTTTCGATCCCCTTGGCGATGCGCTGCGTCTCGTCCGACAGGAAGGAGGCGGCGGTCAGTGCCACGCCCAGCGGCGTGTTGATCTCGTGCGCCACGCCGGCCACGAGTTGCCCCAGCGCCGCCATCTTTTCCGCCTGGACAAGCTGCTGCTGCGTTTCCTGAAGGCGGGCGTGCGCGGCGCTGACCTGGTCCAGCGTGCTGCGCAGCACCTCCGATTGCTCGCTCAGCGCCCGGGTGCGGTCGGCGACCTGCGCCTCCAGGTTCCGGTTGAAGGCCGCCAGGTCGTCGTACAGCCGCGCGTTCTCCAGCGAGATGGCGATCTGCGCCGCCAGCAGGCGCGGGGCCTCCAGCCGCTGGTCGACGAAGGCGTTGGTGACGAGGTTGTTTTCCAGATAGAGCAGGCCGACCAGGGCCCCCTGCCGGGCCAGCGGCAGGCACAGCACCGATTTCGGCCGGCGTGCGCGGATGTAGGGGTCCTCGGCGAAGCGCGTATCGGTGGCGGCGTCGGCCAGCACGACCGGCTCCTGCACGCGGGCGGTGTAGGCGATGACGGTCGCCGGCAGGCGGGGGCCGCCGTCCTCCGCCGGCGTGTCCGTCGCCAGCGCCGGCAGGGCGCGGTAGACGTCCGCCGATCCGTCGCCCTCCGCGACGAGCACGCGTTGCCCGTCCGGCCCATCCAGCAGCAGCAGGCCGCGCTCCGCCCCGGCGACCTCGAACACGGTGCGCAGCAGCCGGTCCACCAGCGCCTCGCGGTGAATTTCGCCGGAGATGGCCTGCGCCGCCTTCAGAACCGCCTCGATGTCCAGCGACCCGGTGTTGAGCCGGTCGGTGGAGGAGGATTTGCGCGTCACCCCGCGTTGCGACGATGGCCCCTGCGCCGCGGCCAGTTCGGGGAAGCGGCGCTCCATCTCCGCCACCTTCGCCCAGGCCTCCCACCGGCGATAGACGTCGCGCGCCTGCGTCCGGTGGAACAGGGACAGCGCGCCCATCCCGCGCTCGCCGTAGAAATCCGCGGCGCGCTCGTTGGCAGCCGCCAATTCGTGCGTGAATCCGGACTCGCCGGCCGCAGCGATGGCCGAGGCGTAGGCCAGGGCGGCTTTTTCCGGCTTGCCGCACAGGCGGAACTGCTCGGCCTCCAGCAGCAGCAGCCGGTGGCGGTGGTTGGCGGGGCCGACCGCCGTGCTTTTGCGGAACCAGCGGATCGTCCGGTTCAGCCCGCGACCCGCCCGCCGCCGCTCCGCCAGGGTGGAGAAGGGGCCCATCGTCTCGACCAGCCCGCTTTCGAACAGCGCCACCGCCTGCAGGTAGTTGCCGCGCTGCGCCTTGGTGTAGGCGGCGAATTCCTTGCGGATGGCCCGGGCGTCGGTCGCCGACCCGAACATGCGGGCGATCTGCATCTTCACCAGCAGGAAGCCGGCGACGGCGAAGCTGTTGTTGGCCGCCTTCAGGTCGGCCAGGGTCTTTTCCTCGTCCAGATACTTGCCGGTCAGCCGCCAGGGCATGGGGCTGCCCTGGCGCAGGTTCTCGATGGCCTGGGCCAGCCCGGCGACCAGCGGCGTGTAGAACTGGAAACCGATTCGGGTCAGCCGGCGCAGCACGTCGTGCGCCTCGGCCTCCAGCCGCGACAGTTCCGTGCCCATGTGCCAGCCGATGCGCAGCCACGTCACCAGCGCGTAGCCGGCGTCGTCGCTTTCGCCGCCGTTGAGCGCAAGCTGGTGCGCCTCCAGCATGGCCGGGCGGATCTCGCTCAACGGCTTGACCCAGTGCTGGCCGTAGTAGTTCGAGACGTACATGGCCTGCCCGGCCCGCGCCGACAGGATGCCGGCGGCCGCCATGTCCATGGAGCGCTTGGTCGACCGGTAGGCGGCCCGGCGCAGGCCGGCGCTGGCGGCCATGGCGCCCCAGGTGACGTAGGCGCCGGCCTCGAAGGTCGGCAGGCCGGATCCAAGCGCCATTTCGATGTTGCGCATGGCGATCGGCACCATCAGGTCGCGGCGCGCGACGAAGGACGCGGTGCCCAGCACGGACAGCAGCCGGATCGTCATCCGGACCCGCTCGATCTCCGCCGGGTCGGTGACGGGCGGCGCCGGCCAGCGCCGGTGGCGGGCCATGGCCCACCAGCCGCTTGCCAGCGCCGACAGGATCGACAGCACGCCGCCGCGCCTGGGCACCTTCACCCCCAGCGCCCGCACCGCCTCCAGCCCGATGTCCAGCGCCTGGCGCAGGTCGCCGCGCACCGTCGCGGCGCTGACCTGGAAGAAGCGCGCGGGCACGGCGTCCGCGGGGTTGCGCACCCGCGTCGCCAGCGCCTCCGCCAGTTGGTCGGCCTTGGCGTAATCGCTGCCCATGCAGGCGGCGCCCACGGCGGCCAACGACAGGTCCAGCATCAGGGCATAGTCGACAGCCCAGCCGTCCTCGCCCATGAAGGCAAGGCCGGCTTCGGCATAGACGGCCGCCGGCTCGAAAGCGGCCGACGCGTTGGCCTGCTTCGCCGCCTCCAGGTTCAGCCGGGCCAAGCGGTGCCGCTCTTGCGCGTCCACGACCAGGGTCAGGCCCTGGTTGAGGTGGGCGATGATGTCGAACAGCCGCTCGCCGCGGTCGCCCGCGTCGCTGCGGGCCAGCAGCAGGCGCCCGATGGACAGGTGCGTCGCGGCGCGCTGCTCGTCGGGGATCAGCGCGTAGGCGGCCTGCTGAACGCGGTCGTGCAGGAAGCGGTAACGGCTGCCGAGCAGAGCCTGGGTCTCATCCGCCATCACTTCACCGGAGGCGTCGGCGACGTAGCGGTAGGCGTCGCCGACGGGGATCACCAGTTCCTCCCGCAAGGCCGGCCAAAGGGCGCGGGCCAGGGC
>JAEZPL010000224.1 GCA_023413605.1 Pseudomonadota bacterium | reverse complement strand
GCCCAAAGGGATGAGACCGCGCCATGTCCGACGATAAGACCGCCGACGCCAAGACCGACGAAAAGACCGCCACCGACGCCCCCGCAACGGCCGACGCGCCCGCCGCACCCGCCGGGGACGGCAGCGGCCTGTACCTCGTGGACGGGTCGGGCTTCATCTTCCGGGCCTTCCACGCCCTGCCGATGCTGAACCGGCCGGACGGCACGCCGGTGAACGCGGTGCTGGGCTTCTCGAACATGCTGCTGAAGCTGCTGGCGGACCTGAAGGCGTCGGCGGTGGCGGTGGTCTTCGACTCGAAGCGGCTGAACTTCCGCAACGAGTTCTATCCTGACTACAAGGCCCACCGGCCGGAACCGCCGGAGGAGCTGAAGCCCCAGTTCGCCCTGATCCGCGAGGCGACGGAGGCTTTCTGCCTGCCCTGCCTGGAGCTGGAGGGGTACGAGGCCGACGACCTGATCGCCACCTACGCGCGCCTTGCCGCCGAGGCCGGGCGCGAGGTGACCATCGTGTCCTCGGACAAGGACATGATGCAGCTGGTGCGGCCCGGCGTGCGGATGCTCGACCCGCTGAAGAACAAGCCCATCGGCCCCGACGAGGTGTTCGAGAAGTTCGGCGTCCCCCAGGACAAGGTGGTGGACGTACAGGATCTGGCCGGCGACAGCGTGGACAACGTGCCGGGCGTGCCGGGCATCGGCGTGAAGACCGCGGCCCAGCTGATCACGGAATACGGCGACCTGGACTCGCTGCTGGCCCGCGCCGGGGAGATCAAGCAGCCGGCCCGCCGCCAGAAGCTGATCGACTTCGCGGAGCAGGCGCGGGTCTCCCGCCGCCTCGTCCAATTGGACGCCCACGCCCCGGTGCCGAAGCCGCTGGAGGAGCTGCGCGTCCGCGAGCCCGACCACCAGAAGCTGATCGACTTCCTGAAGGCGCAGGGTTTCCGCACCATCGTCAGCCGGGTCGAGGCGGAGATGCGCAAGGACGGCACCATCGCCGACGGCGCCCTCGCCTCCCCAACCCCGGCCCCCAAATCCACCACCACATCCACCACCACATCGGCCCCGGCCAGCGCCACGCAGGAGGAGATTCCCGCCGAGAAGCGCAGCCGCCCGGCCCCGCCGACCGACGTGGAGAAACGCTACGAGCTGGTCCAGGACCTCGACGCGCTCGCCGCCTGGGTGGAACGCGCCCGCAGCACCGGCATCCTGGCCGTGGACACGGAGACGGACAGCCTGACGCCCTCCACGGCCACGCTGGTCGGCATCTCGCTGGCGACGGAACCGGGACTGGCCTGCTACATCCCACTGGCCCACAAGGCGCCGAACGCCGCGGCCAGCGGCGAGCTGTCCTTCGACGCGCCGGAGGCTCCGACGCAGATCCCGGTCGCCGACGCGATCGCCGCGCTGAAGGACGTGCTTGAGGACCCGTCGATCCTGAAGATCGGCCACAACTTCAAGTTCGACCACCAACTGTTTGCCCGCCAAGGCGTCCGCGTGGCGCCGGTCGATGACAGCATGCTGATCTCCTACGTGCTGGAGGGCGGCGCCCACGGCCACGGCATGGACGAGCTGGCGGAACTGCACCTCGCCTACACGCCGATCTCATTCAAGGAGATCTGCGGCACCGGCAAGAACCAGATCACCTTCGACCGCGTGCCGCTGGACAAGGCGCTGGCCTACGCGGCGGAAGACGCCGACATCACGTTGCGCCTGTGGTCGATCCTGAAGCCGCGCCTCGTGGACGACCGCATGGTCACCGTCTACGAGACGCTGGAACGCCCGCTGGTTCCGGTCATCGCCGACATGGAATCCTGCGGCATCCGGGTGGACCGGGGGGCGCTGTCCCGCCTTTCGCAGGACCTCGCCGTCCGCATGGCGGAGATCGAGAAGGAAGTGCACGAGCACGCCGGGCGCAGCTTCAACATCGGCTCGCCCAAGCAGCTCGGCGAGATCCTGTTCGACGAGATGAAGCTCGGCACCGGCAAGAAGGGCAAGACCGGCGCCTACTCCACCGACTCCAGCGTGCTGGAGGAACTGTCGGAGCAGGGGCACGGCATCGCCCAGCGCGTGCTGGACTGGCGCCAGCTGGCCAAGCTGAAAAGCACCTACACCGACGCGCTCCAGGCCCAGATCGCCGAGAGCACGGGGCGCGTGCACACCGCCTTCGCCATGGCCGTGACCAACACGGGCCGCCTGTCCTCGACCGACCCGAACCTGCAGAACATCCCCGTCCGCACGGAGGAAGGCCGCAAGATCCGCCGCGCCTTCGTCGCGATGGACGGGCACAAGCTGCTGTCCGTGGACTATTCCCAGATCGAACTGCGGCTGGTCGCGGAGATGGCGAACATCGCCGCCCTGAAACAGGCCTTCCAGGACGGCATCGACATTCACGCGGCCACGGCCAGCCAGGTCTTCGGCGTGCCGCTGGACCAGATGACCTCGGAGATCCGGCGCAAGGCCAAGGCGATCAACTTCGGCATCATCTACGGCATTTCCGGCTTCGGGCTCGGTCGCCAGTTGGGCATCGCGCCGGGCGAGGCCAACGCCTTCATCAAGGCCTATTTCGAGCGCTTCCACGAGCTGAAGGTCTGGATGGAGGCCACCAAGGCCTTCGCCCGCCAGCACGGCTATGTGGTGACTCTGTTCGGCCGGCGCTGCTACATCCCCGGCATCCACGACAAGAACGCCGCCCGCCGCGCCTTCGCCGAGCGTCAGGCCATCAACGCCCCCATCCAGGGCACCGCGGCCGACATCATGAAGCGCGCCATGGCCCGCGTTCCCGCCGCCCTGAAGGCCGCCGGGTCGGACGCCCGCATGCTGCTGCAAGTGCACGACGAACTGCTGTTCGAGGTGCCGGACGCGGAGGCCGAAGGCACCGCCAAGCTGGTGCAGGGCGTCATGGAGGGTGCCGCCCAACTCGGCGTGCCGCTCGTCGCCGAAGCCGGCATCGGCCACAACTGGGACGAGGCGCATTGATCACCCCCTCTCCCTCTCCCTCTCCCTCTCCCTCTCCCGCCGGAAGCGGGAGAGGGGAAGAACGCTTGCTCAGTCCAGGAAAATGTCCGGCGCCAGCGGCGCGCCGGGCTTGATCGCGTAGGGGTCGAGGTCGGTCACGCCCTCCTCCGCCAGCACCTCGTCGTCGATGAAGAAGTTGCCGGTGGTGGTCCTGGCGTCCCGCGTCAGGAT
>JAEZPL010000208.1 GCA_023413605.1 Pseudomonadota bacterium | reverse complement strand
GGATAAGACACCGTCAGCAGGCGGCCCGCCGGGGGGTTGTCGATCATCGCGACCGTGCCGTCGGGCCAGCGCACCTCCACCCGCTCCACGTCGCGGGTGGTGCCCAGCCCGAAATGGGCGACCGGCTCCATCTGGCAGAGATAGCCGGAGCCACCGCAGATGAAGCGGCGCTGCCGGCGCCCGCCGGCCATGCAGGTGACGACCGCCCCGCGGGCCGGCGCTCCATACGGGGTGAGCGGCAGAACGCGAATCCAGCCGTTGTGATTTGCCACAGTGCGGTAGAGCGACAGGGGCTGCGGCGCGCCGCCGCCATGGGCGACCAGCAGTTCCAGCCGGCCGTCGCCGTCGATGTCCGCCACGGCCGCCCCGGTGCCGAACCCCTTCGGCTCCAGCGCGTCGCCCAGGTCGATCGGCTGCCATTCGTCATGACGCCAACCGAACATCCGGTTGGGCTCGCCATGCAGGTTGAAGAACAGTTCCTCGTAGCCGTCGTTGTCGAAATCGGCGGCGATGACGGTGGAGACGCGGCCGGGCATGGACATGTCCCCGCTGGCCTCGTCCACGAAGACACCGCTGGAGCGCTGGCGGAACAGGCGCTGCGGCCCTTCCCAGGTGCCGACCAGAAGGTCGCAGGCGCCGTCGGCGTCGATCATGGCCACCGCACGGCCGGCGAAACGGGAATCGGCGACTCCGCGCTCCTCGGCGATCTCCTCGAAGGTGCCGTCGCCCAGGTTGCGGAACAGGAAGTTCGGACCGCCCTCGTTGCAGGCGAACAGGTCCATGCGGTCGGACAGGAACGGCACGCCGACCAGCCCGCGCCCGGCGGCGATCAGGTCGATCCCGGCCTCCTCCGCCGCGTCCTCCAGCCGGCCGCGCCGGCTCAGCTCGAACAGACGGAACGGCCCGCCGTCGGCGGCGACGACGAAGCCGTAGCGACCATGCCCGTGCCGGTCCATGGCCACCACCGACCGGCCGGCCACGCGGTTGGCCATGCCGGCGTTCTCCGGCTGGGCCAGAAGATCGAGCCAATGCTTGCCGAAGCAGGCGAACAGGCGGTCGCCCATCTCCTTCGGCCCGCTGGCGCAATCGGAATTGAGGACGTACAACTCCTCCCGCCCGTCACCGTCCACATCCGCGGCGGCGATGGCGACGGCACAGCCTCCGGCGTCGGCCAGCAGCGGGTTGGCGACGTCCACCAGTTGGGAGCCGTCCCATTTCAGGATGAGGTTGTTGGTGGCGTAGCCGGTGACCACCAGTTCGAAGGCGCCATCGCCATCGACGTCGGCAACGGCGATGCCGTTGGACAGGCGCGGTTGATTGCCGGCGATCAGCCGCGAGCATTCGAGGAACATCGGCCGCCTCTCCCCCCAAGCAGCAATGCCTTAAGGCCGTCTCGGCCACCCATCCTTATGGGCTTTTGTTCGTTGATACCCCTTCGAACGACGGAGGTAAACCCGCACGGAAGTTCAAGACCGGCGCGAGTGGGGAGATATGACCGGAAGTGGGAGGCGAACAGCCGGGCAGGTTGGTTGGGCCAGGCACCGGCACGGCCCAACGCTCAAGAACGGAGTTGCGGCAAGAAGCGCCGTCACCGCCGCTTCTTGATCCCGCCGTTGGTCAGCGCACCGCCGACGGCCACCTTGCTGTCGTCCTCGTCCTTGAGGGTCGCGGCACCGCCCGACGCCTTGGACACCGCCAGCTTGGCGGCTTCCTTCAGAGCCTTGGCGGCCTCGCGGGCCGGCAGCTCGATGTTCAGTTCCAGGGTCGAGCAGTCGCCGCCGCGGTCCAGCTTCACCTCGACCTTGTTCTGGTCGATGTCGATGTACTTGGCGATGACGGCCAGCAGCTCCTGCTGGAGCATCGGCAGATAGTCCGGCCCGGAGCGCCCGGCGCGCTCGTGGGCCATGACGATCTGCAGGCGCTCCTTGGCCTGGACGGCGGAGGCGCGCGGCGCGGACCGGAAAAAGCTGAAGATGCTCATGCGGTCCTCCGGAGGAGACGGCTGAACAGGCCCTTCTTCTGGGGCGTGACGAAACGGTGCTCCACATCCTCGCCCAGGAAGCGGGACACCGCATCCAGATAGGCCTGACCGGCGTTCGACTGCTCGTCCAGGATGACCGGCATGCCGACGTTGGAGGCGCGCAGGACCGCCTGGCTTTCCGGGATCACGCCCAGAAGCGGGATCGCCAGGATCTCCAGCACGTCGTCCACCTTCAGCATCTCGCCCCTCTCGACCCGTTCCGGATCGTAGCGGGTGAGCAGAAGCTGCTGGGTGACCGGTTCCATGCCCTTCTCGGCACGGCGCGACTTGGAGTTCAGCACGCCCAGGATGCGGTCGCTGTCGCGCACCGAGGAGACCTCGGGGTTGGTCACGATCACCGCGTGGTCGGCGAAGTACAGCGCCATCAGCGCGCCGCGCTCGATGCCCGCCGGGCTGTCGCAGACGATGTAGTCGAAGTCCTTCGACAGCTCGTTCAGCACCTTCTCGACGCCGTCCCTGGTCAGGGCGTCCTTGTCGCGGGTCTGCGAGGTCGGCAGGATCGACAGGTTGTCGATGCGCTTGTCCTTGATCAGCGCCTGGTTCAGCTTCGCTTCGCCGTTGATGACGTTGATGAAGTCGAACACCACGCGCCGCTCGCAGCCCATGATCAGGTCAAGGTTGCGCAGCCCGACGTCGAAATCGATGACGACCGTCTTGAAGCCGCGCAAGGCGAGTCCGGTCGCGAAAGCGGCGGAAGAGGTCGTCTTGCCGACGCCCCCCTTGCCGGAAGTCATGACGATGATCTTGCCCAACGGAGCTTCTCCCACGTTCCTAAAAGTTGCCGCCAACAAATCCGGTTACACACTGTCGCAGATCGGAACCCGCCACCCCCGGCGGGGCGTTCATAACGGTTCCATGTGCAGGTAGCCGTCGCGCAGGAAGATCTGCACGGGCTTCTTCAGCACGTCGTTCCCGAAGTCCTCGCTGACGCGGTACAGCCCGGCCACCGAGACGACCTCCGCATCCAGGCTCTGGCAGAAGATGCGCGCGTTCGTGTCGCCCGACACGCCCGCCAGCGCCCGCCCGCGCAGGGCGCCATAAATGTGGATGTGCCCGTCGGCCACCACCTCGGCTCCCGGCGACACCGGGGCGGTGATGACCAGATCGGTCTTTTCCGCGTAGATCTGCTGGCCGGAGCGCACCGGCTCCGTCACCACCAGCGTCGGGCGGTAGATCGGTTCCGGCGGCGGGGCCGGCGGGGCCGGGGCCTGCGCACCGGCCTGCTGCGGGTCGGCGCCGCGCGCCACCGTTTCCAGCTTCGCCGCGCGGCCGGCCGGCATCGGTGTCAGCCCCGCGGCCAGCGCCCCTTCCTGCACCGCGCGCGGCCCACCCTGGAAGCCGACCGGCAGCAGGTAGAGCGCGCGCAGGTTGGTGACCAGCGCCGCCACGTCGAAGCGCGGCGAATCCTCCGTCAAATCCTCGAAGTCGAGGACGATCGGCGCGTTCCGGAAAAAATTGGGTGCCTGGCGCACCTTGACGGAAAGCTGCGGAAAGAACTCCGGCGAGGCCGGGTCGCTCACCTTCAGCACCATCATGGTGAAGGAATTGCCGCGCATCTGGAACGGACCGTCCCGTTCGGCTCCCTGCCTGGCGCTGCTCACCGCTGCCATCCTGATTGTGTCCCGCCGAATCCGTTTTGTCCGCCGCCTGGCCCATCGGCACAGCACCAGGGCGGAAGGGGTCAACCCGTCCGCGTTCTAGCGGCGCACACCCGGTCCGTTCAAGCAATTCCCGGCCCTGACGGAGTGACAACCGCTGGCCACACACGGGGAACCCCGAATCGGTCACGACCGATCCGTTCGCGTCATCCATGTGTTGCGTCGGCAGCGCACCCCACCACAAAGTATAGTAACGGAAGTGGAATGGGCGGGCAAAGGGTTTCGTGGGCCTATGCCCTTTCGAAGACTGCGCATCCCTTGCCCGAAATCAGCGCGGAAAGGTGGCGCTTCTTGCCGTGAAATCGACTTTCCAAAGTGCCCGACACAGACTCCGCGCGCACTTGGGCGCGCGTTGCATCCGATGCACGCCGAAGAACGCGCGCACCGCCCCAGGCGATGGTCGGGTGCCGGATCGTTGCCTGCGACTCCCGGTCGCGCCCCTCCCCTCCTGCTCCACAGCCGACACCTTGTGAGGCACCGCCATTTCACGCCTCGCCACAGACGGGGCGCGCCCTTCGTCCCGGCAGCATCACCACAACATCTTGTATGAATCTTTTGCGACGCCCGCAATTTCGCCTGACGTCAAGCGTTATAACGGGTATTGTAGTCGGCACGAGGCTCATCCCTTGGCGAAGAGGTCTGCTTGCACCTTCCTTCGTACATACGCGTCCTGTTTTCCGCCGCGCCCCCTCGCGGGCCTGCCGGATGGGACGCACGCCTCGCCCCGGCAAGCCTGTTCCCGGCACATCCGTCGCCTTGCGACCGACCGAGCCTCCCCCTTGCGGGAGGTTTTTTTGTGCCCGGAGCGCCGCCCACCAACGTGACGTGAGGAGAGCGACATGGCCAAGCGCCAGAGCAAAGGCAGCGCAGTCACGGCGACCGAGTCGAAGGTCCACCCGCTGTTCCCGGCCGCAGCGGGCTGGGATCCGCTGGGCGGGGCCGAGCGCCGCGACCAGAGCTATCTCCGCAAGGTCAAGCCCCAGAGCCCCAACCAGAAAAGGCTGATGGAGGCGATCAAGGACCACAACCTCGTGGTGGCGCTCGGTCCGGCCGGCACCGGCAAGACCTACCTGGCGATCTCCTCCGCCGTCGAAGCGCTGGAGGACGGCAAGGTCGACCGCATCGTGCTCTCCCGCCCGGCGGTCGAGGCCAGGGAAAGCATCGGCCACCTGCCGGGCGATCTGCACGAGAATATGGCCCCATTCCTGCGCCCGCTCTACGACGCGCTGAGCGACCGGCTTGGCGCCAAGCGCCTGCGCGCGCTGATGGCCGAAGGCACCATCGAAATCGCGCCGGTCGGCTTCATGCGCGGGCGGACGCTGAACAACGCCTTCGTCGTGCTCGACCACTCGCCCTCATCTGCTCCCCTATGTGTGTAGTTTCTAAGGCTTAGATGAAGGGGATTCCCGATCGCCCCTCCCTTTTAAGCGGACAGCAGTTCTCTCCCCTTTTTGGCAGCGATCACCAGACGAAGGAGTTTCCCCCATGGCCAAGCGACAGACCAGGGCGATGCCGGTAAACAGCGACGACTCCAAGGTGACCAGCCTCTTCCACAGCACGAGCAATTGGGATCCACTCGGCTCCGATGAAGATCGCCGCGACCAGAGCTATCTCAAGACGGTCAAACCTCGTACAGATAACCAGGAAGCCCTGATGAGGGCCATCGACAGCCACGCCCTGACCATCGCCATTGGCCCGGCGGGCACCGGCAAGACCTACCTAGCAGTCGCCAAGGCGGTTGAAGCCCTCAATGCAGGCCGTGTGGCCAGGATCGTCATCACCCGGCCTGTCGTCGAAGCAGGCGAGAGTCTTGGCTTTCTCCCTGGGGACATCAACGAGAAAATGGACCCCTGGATGCGCCCCATCTACGACGCCCTTTCCGACCGACTCGGAGCCAAACAAGTTAGACAGATGGTAAAAGATGGCACCGTCGAGGTGGCGCCGCTCGCCTACATGAGAGGGCGTACAATTTCCCGGAGCTTCCTCGTGGTTGACGAGGCCCAGAACATGACGTTTATGCAGATCAAGATGCTGCTGACCCGCCTGGGCTGGCACTCGACCATGGTGATCACAGGCGATCCCGACCAGTCGGACCTACTTCCCGGCGTGTCTGGACTCGCTGACGCCGTCCAGCGACTCGAAGCTCTCGATGGCGCGGCGATCATTCGGCTCACCGCACAGGACATCGTACGTCACCCCCTTGTCGCAGCCATGATGCCTCTGCTGGCTTGAAGACGCCGTCCTGGGCGGTGCGCGCCGCCCAGGTTTCCCCTCAGGACACCGCCACCGCATGCATTCGCCGACATTCTGCGACGCCGAAAGCGCGACATATCTCCTCACGATGTTACGCAGAATTGAAAAGTGTTCGCTTTCAGTTGGCCGTTTTGCGGCACTTGACTTTTCAACAGGGATAAAGGGCGAGCAAGTTTCAATCATCAGGGCGTGAGGGAGGGCGCGAAGTGCAAGGCCGCGAAGCGGACTCACTTCGCGGCCGACCGAGCGCAATATAAACAATACCCACTTAGCGAGCTCACTAGGTGGCATCCGCATTTTCCGAACAGAAGGGTGCCCGGAAGCTCATTGCTCGAGCCAATCCAATGGGATGAAAGCTTGTCCGCCGCGCCAACGCTCCACTACGGCATCGGCGAACCAGTCATCCTTCAAGTCTGCATGATCAATGACAAAGATCTGTAACCCAGGGGTAAGCTCCTTCGCGACATCTGAACCGCTCCGGGTTTGTCGGAGGCCATTCGGCTTGAGTCACGCCGCCATGGCGACGTCCTCGGTTTGAGCATAGTAGCGCGCCTCGGCCTCGGCGGGAGGTATATTGCCGATGGGTTCGAGCAG
>JAEZPL010000206.1 GCA_023413605.1 Pseudomonadota bacterium | reverse complement strand
AGCCCGAACAGCACCGAAATGCGGAAGCCGTAGATCAGCCGCGCCACCACGTCGCGCCCCTGGTCGTCGGTGCCCAGCCAGTTTTCGGCGGACGGCGGGGCCGGGGCGGGGACAGGCAGGTTGTAGTTGATCGTGCGGTAGCTGTAGGGGATCAGCGGCCAGATCATCCAGCCCTTCTCCTCGATCAGCTGGCGCACGTAGGGGTCGCGGTAGTCGGTCGCCGTTTCGAACTCGCCGCCGAAGGTGGTCTCCGGGTAGGAGTGGAAGACCGGCCAGTACAGCGCGTTGTCGTACTTGACCAGCAGCGGCTTGTCGTTGGCGATGAACTCCGCGTTCAGCGACAGCACGAACAGCACCAGGAAGATCCAGAAGGACCAGAACCCGCGCCGGTTCGCCCGGAAGTTCGCCAGCCGCCGCCGCGTCAGCGGCGACACCCGCATGCCGAGGAAGCGATCCGTGGTCATGGCCGCCCCTCCCAACGGAGGTTTTCCCTCTCCCCCCCGGGGAGAGGGGAGGGTGAGGGGGAAACCATGCGTTTCTTGCAATTTATCAGGAGCCGTGCCCCCTCACCCCAGCCCTCTCCCCGGGGGGGAGAGGGAGCAAGCGCCAAAATCGCGAACGTCCCCATCACACCCTCCGCGATTCGAAGTCGATGCGGGGGTCGACGGCGACGTAGGTTATGTCGCCGACGAGGTTCATGATCAGGCCCAGCAGCGTGAAGAAGTACAGCGTGCCGAACATCACCGGATAATCGCGGTTGATCGCCGCCTCGAAGCCCAGCAGGCCCAGCCCGTCCAGCGAGAAGATCACCTCGATCAGCAGGGCGCCGGTGAACAGGATGCCGATGAAGGCGCCGGGGAAGCCGGCGATGACGATCAGCATGGCGTTGCGGAAGACGTGCCCGTACAGCACCCGCCGCTCCGCCAGGCCCTTGGCGCGGGCGGTGATGACGTACTGCTTGTTGATCTCCTCCAGGAAGGAGTTCTTGGTCAGCATCGTCAGGCCGGCGAAGCCGCCGATCACCATGGACAGCACCGGCAGCACCATGTGCCAGAGATAGTCCAGGATCTGCTTCCACCAGGGCAGTTCGTGCCAGTTGTCGGACACCAGCCCGCGCAATGGAAACCAGTCGAGGTAACGCCCGCCCGCGAACATGACGATCAGCAGCACGGCGAACAGGAAGCTGGGGATGGCGTAGCCCACGATGACCACGCCGGAGGTCCACACGTCGAACGGCTGCCCGTCGCGCACCGCCTTGGCGATGCCAAGGGGGATGGACACCAGATAAACGATCAGCGTGGTCCAGATGCCCAGCGAGATGGACACCGGCATCTTCTCGATCACCAGATCGACCACGCGCCGGTCGCGGAAGTAGCTCTTGCCGAAGTCGAACACGATGTAGTTCGACATCATGTGGATGAAGCGTTCGTGGAGCGGCTTGTCGAAGCCGAATTCCTTCTCCAGCTGCTTGATGAACTCCGGATCCAGGCCCTGCGCGCCGCGATAGCGGCTGCCGGCGTCGCCGCCCTGGGCCTGCTGGTGCTGCGCGCCGGCCCCGCCGGTGTCGCCGCCGCCCGTGCCGCCGATGCGGGCGGTCGCCTCCACCGCCGTCCCTTGGACGCGGGCGATCATCTGCTCGATCGGGCCGCCGGGGGCGATCTGCACGATCAGGAAGTTGATGACCATGATCCCGAACAGCGTCGGGATGATCAGCAGCAGACGGCGGATGATGTAGGCCAGCATCGCGCGGAGCGCCTTTCGTCAGGGACCGGTGCGGCGGTTGGGCGAGGCGAGCGACGCGTTCTTGTCCGGATCAACCCACCACGTATCCAGGAACGCCAAACCGTATTTGGGCGCAACCGCCGGGTGGGAGAAACGGTTCCAATAGGCCACCCGCCGGACGTCGTCGTGCCAATGGGGAATGACGTACCACCCCCACAGCAGCACGCGGTCCAGCGCCCGGGTCGCTGCCACCAGGCTGTCGCGGTCCGGGGCCTGGATCAGCGCCTCGATCAGCTGGTCCACCACCGGATCCTTGATGCCCGCCAGATTGCGGCTGCCGGGCTGGTCGGCCTTGGCCGACTGCCAGTAGTCGCGCTGTTCGTTGCCGGGCGACAACGATTGCGGGATGCGCTGGATGGTCATGTCGAAGTCGTAATTGTCCAGGCGGTTCTGGTACTGCGCCGTATCCACCACGCGGATGTTCGCCTCGATGCCCGCGCGTTCCAGGTTGCGGACGAAGGGCTGCACGATGCGCTCCATGTCCGCCTGCACCAGCAGGACCTCGAACCGCATGGGCTCGCCGGTCTTGACGTTGACCAGCTTGTTGCCCTTGAGATCCCAGCCAGCCTCCTTCAGCAGGCCCAGCGCGGTGCGCAGGTTCTGGCGGATGTTGCCGGACCCATCGGTTTTCGGCGGCTCGTAGGCCTTGGTGAAGACCTCATCCGGCACCTTGCCGCGGAAGGGCTCCAGCAGCTTCAGCTCGGCCGGGGAGGGCAGGCCCGTCGCCGCGAGTTCGGAGTTGGAGAAGAAGCTCTTGGACCGCTGGAACAGCCCGTAGGACAGGTTCGTCCGTGTCCATTCGTAATCGAACAGGTAATTCAGCGCCTCGCGCACCTTGCGGTCGGCGAAGATCGGGCGGCGGCTGTTGAAGACGAAGGCCTGGATGCCCTGCGGATCCTGGTGCTTGATCTCCTCGCGCACGATCCGGCCCTCGCGCACGGCGGGCACGTCGTAGCCGGTGACCCAGTTCTTGGACGAATGCTCCTGCCGGAAGTCGACGGAGCCGGCCTTGAAGGCCTCGAACGCCACGTCCAGGTCGCGGTAATAGTCGAAGCGGATGCGGTCGAAGTTGTAGCGGCCGCGGTTGATGGGCAGGTCCTTGCCCCACCAGTCGGCGACCCGCTC
>JAEZPL010000199.1 GCA_023413605.1 Pseudomonadota bacterium | reverse complement strand
CTGCTCGAACCCATCGGCAATATACCTCCCGCCGAGGCCGAGGCGCGCTACTATGCTCAAACCGAGGACGTCGCCATGGCGGCGTGACTCAAGCCGAATGGCCTCCGACAAACCCGGAGCGGTTCAGTGCCACGACCACGAGGGCGGCCTTGTGGGAGTCGCCGTGGGACGGGGCCGAAGGCGACGGCGTGTGATGGGAACGGTGGTCGATCGGCCCGCCATGGGCCTCCACATGCGCCATGGCTCCGCCCGCCGCGCCCACCAGGAGCGCGAAGGCAAACGCGAGAACGGCGAAGATGTGGCCCAACCGCGTCATGTCTGCCATCGTCACCAACGACCCGGGACCTCCCAGGCCACGCCAAGCGTAGCCCCTATCACAGGTCCGGGAATTGATCGGCATCAACCCGGCGCCCGTGTCACGGTCCGGTTATGGAGACGCCATGGGTGAAACGTCACCGGGCGGTGGTGCCTTGCGCCTGCGGCAGGGCGGCGCCGGTGACCGGACAGGAGACGTGTTCGACTTTGACCTTGACCTTCCAGCGGCTGGAAGGCGCAGGGTTCTTCCTGTGGCATCTCCGGCCCGGTCGAAGGTGCGGGGGATATTCCGACGCACTCCTTCTCCGACGCTTGGTGGGGATCGTTGCCGAAGCCATCTGTTGTTGCAGGGGCCTGGAAACGGTCGTAGGTTTCCATGAGGGTGCGGTGGGCACTGGAGTGCCGCACGGTTCCCACAAGATGAGGCAAACGCCATGTGGCGTGCGACGCGGTCGTCGGTGAGGAGGGTGGTGGTGAGCCTGCTGATGCTGGCCACGCTGCTCGTCTATGCCGCGCCGAGCCACGCCAACCTGGGGCCTCACCATGCGTCCCAGACTCCTCACGAGCACGTTCTGGTCGACGCCCATGGCGACGCCATCGCCGCGATCGGCGACCACGAGCACGAGGAGGCTCCGTGTGGGGACCTTGGCCTGCTCGACGAAGGGGCCTGCTGCAGCGTCGCGCAGTGCGTCACCATGCACGGCGGCCTCCCCGCTGCGATGGTCGAGGCGTTCACCCCGCGCCTGAACGCGTCCCAGCATCTGCCTGCCCTGGCCACGCCGGACGGCATCGGCATCGACCCGGCTTTCCGCCCCCCGCTCTGACCATCTGACGCCACGAGTCCGCCCGCGCCCAACCTGAGCCTCGGCTCGGCGAAGGACGCCGGTCCCGGCCCTCGTGCGCTTGGCTTTTGCGTCCCCGGCGCTCCCGCGTGGAGTCCGTCCGGGATGGCTCGAACCAGATGCTCAGAAGGAGGACGCCATGTCGTCTCTCACCCGCAAGATGCTCCCGGCACTCGCGCTGACCGCCATGATGTCGGTCGCCCAGGCCCAGACCACCACCGACCAGGACCACAACGCCCATCATCCGGACGGTGCCGCGGCCGCGACGCAGGCCCAGCCCGCTCCGGTCCCGGCTCCCACGCAGCCGGCCCCGGGCGCGAAGCCCGGCGCACCCGGCAACGCGCCGATGATGGGTCAGGGCATGGGCAGTGGCATCATCGTCCAGCCCGGCGCCCAGGCGCAGGGTGGCCAGCCCGGCATGATGATGAACATGGACCAGATGCGCTCGATGATGGGCGGCATGTCGGGCCAGCAGGACGGCCAAGCCGGGATGATGGAGCCCGGGATGATGGAGCCCGGGATGATGGGGCCCGGCATGATGGGGCCCGGCATGATGTCCATGATGCGACAGATGATGATGGGCCAGCAGGGCGGAATGGGCTTGCCCTTCGAGCACGTCGAGGGCCGCATCGCGTTCCTGAAGGCCGAACTCAAGATCACCGACGCCCAGGCGCCGCAGTGGAACGCCTTCGCCGACACGCTGCGGGCGAACGCCAAGGCCCATCGGGCCATGCACGAGCGGATGGCCATGGGCGGCATGCCCTCCTCCTGGCCCGACCGGCTCGCTTTCCAGCAGAAGGCGCTCGCCACCCGGCTCGACGCGCTGAAGGCGCTGGAGTCCGCCGCCAAGCCGCTCTACGCCGTGCTGACCGACGAGCAGAAGACGCTCGCGGACCGGCTGCTCCCCGGCCCCATGGGCATGATGTGAGGAGGCGGCCATGACGCACCACGAACACACCCATCACGCTCCCGAGCCGCAGGCGCGCACGCCCTGGTACCGGACCTGGACCGGCTTGGCCGGACTCGGCGCGACCGCCCTGGCGGCCGTGTACCTGTCGCTCTTCCACGTCGACCATGCGCTCGACGCTCTTCCGCTTCTCGTCCTGCTGCTGTGCCCGCTGATGCACCTGTTCATGCACGGCGGCCACGGGCATGGCGGCCACGGCGGGAATGGTGACGCCGACCGACCGACCGAGGGAGGCACGCCATGACGCACGAAGCCTCGGCCTATGGCCTGTGGATGCTGGTCGCCCTCAACTCGGCCATCTTCATCATCTTCGCCTTCAGCTTCGGCAAGCCGCAGTCGCCCCGGGACTGGCGGTCCTTCGGGGCGTTCAGCGCCTTCATCGTGGCCCTGTTCACCGAGATGTACGGCTTTCCGCTGACCATCTACCTGCTCTCGGGCTGGCTCCAGACCCGCCACCCGGGCCTCGACCTGCTGTCGCACGACGCCGGTCACCTTTGGTCGACCGTCCTCGGCCTGGAGGGCAACCCGCACTTCAACGTGCTGCACATCCTCAGCAACGTCCTGATCCTCGCGGGCTTCGTCCTGCTCTCGGCGGCGTGGAAAGTGCTTCACGCGGCGCAGAAGCAAGACCGGCTCGCCACGACGGGCGTGTACGCCCATGTCCGGCACCCGCAGTACATCGCCTTCATTGGCATCCTGTTCGGCTTTCTGCTCCAGTGGCCGACCATCCTGACGCTGGCGATGTTCCCGCTGCTGGTCCTGATGTACGTCCGTCTGGCCCGGTCCGAGGAGCGGGAAGCCCTCCGGGTGTTCGGCGCCGAGTACGAGCGTTACGCCGCGGTCACGCCGGGTTGGCTTCCGCGTCTCTCCTCCCGTGGGCCGAGCCACCCCAGAGTGGGAGGGTCGTTCGGTGCGTGATTCTGGTTGGAAGCCCATGAAGCAAGCGGCGGCAACGACCGTCGCCGTGTGCCTGCTGGCGCTCCCGGCCGGAGCGCAGACGCTTCGGGACGCGGTCGAGGGCGCCTGGAAGCTCAATCCCGAGGTCAGGAGCCTGGAGGCCCAGAGGGCCGTGGCCACCGCCCGGCGCGGCGCCGGGGAGGCGCTGGTCCCGGCCGCCCCGGCGGTCACGCTGCGTCACACGAGCGACTACCTGAACCGGAACATCGGACGGCGCGAGTACGAGGCCGAACTCGGCGTCCCGCTCTGGCTGCCCGGCCGGGGAACGGCGACCGTCCGGGCGGCCGACGCGCTGCTGGCGCGCACCGACGCCGAGATCGCCGCGCGCCAGTTGGCGGTCGCCGGGGAGGTCCGGACGGCCCAGTGGCAGGTCGCGCTGGCCGAGCGCCGTGCCGAGCTCGCCCGGCAGCGCCTCAAGGTCGCCCGCCAATTGGAGGCCGACACCCGGCGGACCGCCCGGGCCGGGGAGACCTCCGAGGCCGATCACCAGCTGGCCCGGGCCGAAGCCCTCTCCGTCGCCACGGACCTCCACGACGAGGAACTGGCCCTGGAGGAGGCCCGCCAGGCGTTCCGGACGCTCACAGGGATGGCGCCGCCGAAGGCGGCACCGGAGCCGGACATCGGCGAACCGCCGCTCGACCGGCACCCGTCGCTTCTGGCGGCGCAGCTGGGCGTCCGCTCGGCTCAAGCCCAGCGCCAGCTGGTGGACATGACGACGCGCGACAGCCCGGAGGTTGGGCTGATGGCCCGCCGCGAGCGCGACAGCCGCGAGGAACGCTACGACACCGTGTTCGGCGTCTCCGTCCGCATCCCGTTCGCGGTCGAGGCCGTGAACGCGCCCAAGCGGGCCGAGGCGGCGACCGAGGTCGTCCGCTCCGAGGCCGAGCAGGCCAACGCGGCCCGCACGGTCGAGTCCGACATCCGGCAAGCCCGCCTCGCCCACCAGGCGGCGAGCGAGCGCCTGTCGATCGCCCGCGACCGGGCTGCTGCCCTCAGGGCACGCCTGTCGAACATCGAGCGCGCCCGGAGGGCGGGCGAGATCAGCCTCGTCGAGCACGTGCGCGCCCAGGAGGCGGCCTTCGAGGCCGACCTCGCCCGCGCCACCGCCGAAGTCCAGGTCGGCGCCGCCCGCGCCCGTATGAACCAGTCCCTCGGAGTTCTCCCATGACCACCCGACGCCTTTTCACCGCGGCCGCGATTGCCGCGAGCGTCGCCGCGCCGGTCGCCTTTCCCACCCTTGCTCACGAAGGGCACGCGCACGGTAGCGAGGAGCCGAAGCCGGTCGTCACGACGGCCGCCCCCACCCTGGAGACGTCCTCGTCCGACTTCGAACTCGTGGCGGTCGCCCAGGGAAAGACCCTGCTCGTGCATCTGGACCGCTTCGCCACCAACGAGCCCGTGAACGGCGCCACCATCGAGGTGAGCGCCGATGGCGAGACCACGACGGCCTCGCCCGTCTCCGGCGAGGAGGGCATCTACCGCCTCGACCCGTCCTGGCTCTCCAAGCCGGGATCCCATGAAGTGACCGTTTCCGTCACCGCGGCCGACGCGGCCGACCTGCTGATCGGCACACTGGAGGTTCCGGTGTCCGCGGTCGAAGCAAAGACCGGCGGTGCGCAGGGTGTTTCCGCCGTCCTCGGGCAGGTCCGGAACGATTCGGGCCTGATGCTGGGGGCGGTCATGGTCTTCCTGCTCGGGGTCCTGACCACCGTCGCCCTGACCCAGCGTGGACGCACGCGGACGGTCGCGGGCGCCGCGCTGGTCGGCATCGGCCTGCTGTTGGCGAGCGGCGCCGCCTTCGCCCACGGTGGCGAGGACCACAGCCACGGCGACGAGGGCAAGGGCAAGGGCAAGGCACCGACGGAGGCCGTCCCGATGGGGGCGACCGGCGCTTCGGAGAGCCCGCGACGCCTGCCGGACGGCAGCCTGTACGTGCCCAAGCCGTCGCAGCGTCTGCTGTCGGTCCGCACCGTCGTAGCCAAGCCGCAGGAGGCGGCGCAGACGGTGCAGTTGATCGGTCAGGTCATCGCCGACCCCAACGGCGGCGGCCACGTCCAGGCCACGCAGAGCGGTCGCATCGAGCCGGGGGACAAGGGGCTGCCCTACGTCGGCCAGCGGGTCGAGGCCGGGCAAATCCTCGCCTACATCGCCCCCGCCGTGACCTTTGTGGACCGCAGCGGCGTCCAGCAGCAGATCGCCACGGTGGAGCAGGAACTCGTGATTGCCGAGTCCCGCCTCCAGCGGCTCCGGAAGCTGGAAGGCAGCGTGCCGCAGCGCGACATCGAAGAGGCGGAGGCCAACCTCAACGGTCTGCGCAAGCGCCGGGCCGCTCTGTCCCCCGCGCTGACGACCAAGGAAGCCCTGCGCGCGCCCATCTCCGGGGTGGTCACGGCCAACAACATCAAGGCCGGACAGGTGGTCGAGGGGCGCGACCAGGTGCTGTTCGAGATCGTCGACCCGTCGCGGCTGATGGTCGAGGCGGTCGCCTTCGATCCCCGGGTGGCGAACGCCATCAAGGCGGCCACGGCGGCGACGGCCGACGGCACCAGCCTGTCCCTGGAACTCCTCGGCTCCAGTCTCGCGCTGCGCCAGCAGGCGATCCCGCTGCTCTTCCGGATCGGCAATCCGCCGTCGGGGCTCGGCGTCGGCCAGCCGGTCCGGCTCGTCGCCCAGGTGCAGGGTACCGCGTCCGGCATCGTCCTGCCGCGGCGGAGCGTGGTGCGCAACGCCAGCGGCCAGCCCATCGTCTGGCAGCACGACACCCCACAACGCTTCGTCGCCCGCCCGGTGCGCACGCAGCCCGTGGACGGCGACACGGTGCTCGTCCTGGCGGGTGTCGAGCCGGAAGCGCGCATCGTCACCGACGGCGCCGGTCTCCTCAACCAGGTTCGGTGAGGAGCCCTCCGCCATGTTCAACTTCCTCGTCAACACCAGCCTGCGCAACCGGCTCTTCGTCCTGGCCGCCGCGGCGATCCTGGTCGTCTACGGCTCCTTCGTGCTGAAGGACTTGCCGATCGACGTCTTCCCCGACCTGAACAAGCCGACCGTCACCCTGATGACCGAAGCCGAGGGGCTGGCGCCGGAGGAGGTCGAGCAGTTGGTCTCCTTTCCGCTGGAGACCTCGATGAACGGCATGCCGGGCATCACCCGCGTCCGTTCGGTCTCCGGCGTCGGGCTCAGCATCGTCTTCGTCGAGTTCGATTGGGGCACGGACATCTACCGCAACCGCCAGCAGGTCGCGGAACGGCTGGCCATCGTCCAGGGACAGTTTCCGCCCAACGTCCGCCCGCAGATGGGGCCGATCTCCTCCATCATGGGCGAGATCATGCTGATCGCCATGTCCGGCGACGGCGTCGGCCCGATGGAGGTCCGTGAACTCGCCGACTGGGTGGTGCGGCCGCGGCTGCTCGCCATTCCCGGCGTCAGCCAGGTCATCCCGATCGGCGGGGAGATCCGGCAGTACCGCGTCGCGCCCGACCCGGCGCGGCTGCACGACCTGGAGATCACCACCGACGAGCTGGTGAAGGCGCTGCAGCAGTTCTCGGCCAACACCGGCGGCGGCTTCATCGACCAACATTCCCAGGAGTACCTGATCCGCAACATCGGCCGGACGACCCGGCTGGAGGACCTCCGCAACCTCGTCGTCGCCTACAAGACGGGGCAGCCCATCCTGCTCCACCAGATCGCCGCCGTGGATTTCGCCGCCCGCGTGAAGCGCGGCGACGCGGGCGTCAACGGCAAGCCCGCCGTGATCCTGTCGGTGCAGAAGCAGCCCGGCGCCGACACCACCGAACTCACCGCCGAGGTCGAGCGGGCGATGAGCGACTTGGCGCAGTTCCTGCCGAAGGGCGTCCACGCCGACGAGATCCTGTTCAAGCAGGCCAACTTCATCCAGACCTCCATCGGCAACGTGGAGAAGGTGCTGCTGGAGGCGGTGGCGGTGGTGGCCGTCATTCTCTTCCTGTTCCTGCTGAACGTGCGGACCACCTTCATCTCGCTGATCGCCATCCCGATCTCGATCCTGATCACCGTGCTGGTGTTCAAGGCGTTCGGCATGTCGATCAACACGATGACGCTGGGCGGCCTCGCCATCGCCATCGGCGAACTCGTCGACGACGCCGTGGTGGACGTTGAGAACATCTACCGGCGCCTCGGCGAGAACCGGCGGGCGGGCAACCCGCGGCCCATGCTGGAGGTGGTGGCCTCGGCCTCGCAGGAGGTGCGCTCGGGCATCGTCTACGCCACGGTCATCATCATCCTGGTCTTCGTGCCGTTGTTCGCCCTGTCGGGCATCGAGGGGCGGCTGTTCGCGCCGCTGGGCGTGGCCTACATCGTCTCCATCCTCGCCAGCCTGCTCACCGCGATCACCGTCACGCCGGTGCTGTCATACTACCTGCTGCCGCGCCTGAAGCGGCTGGAGGAGCACGACAGCTGGCTGGTCCGCAAGCTGAAGGCCGGGAACGTCCGGCTCCTGGGCTGGGCCTTCGCCAACCCGGGGACGCTGTTCGCCACGGTGGGGGCCGCCGTCCTGATCGCCGCGGCGACGGTGCCGAGCCTGCCACGCGCCTTCCTGCCGCCGTTCAACGAGGGCACGCTGACCATCTCCATGGTGCTGAACCCCGGCATCTCGCTGGCCGAGTCCAACCGGGTCGGGCTGGCGGCGGAGAGGCTGATCATGCAGGTGCCCGAGGTGGCCTCCGTCGGGCGCCGCACCGGCCGCGCCGAACTCGACGAGCACGCCGAGGGCGTCCACACCTCCGATCTCGAAATCCAGCTGAAGTCCGGCGGACGCAGCAAGACCGCAATCGTCGACGACCTG
>JAEZPL010000108.1 GCA_023413605.1 Pseudomonadota bacterium | reverse complement strand
TGACCATCGTCGCGCCCAGCATGCCCGTGGTGGACCTGCTGGTGCAGATGCGCCAGAAGCGCCAGCACATGGCGCTGGTGGTGGACGAGTTCGGCGGCATCGACGGCCTCGTCACCATCGAGGATCTCGTGGAGGAGATCGTCGGCGAGATCGAGGATGAACACGACGAGGAAACCTCGCCGCGCCTCGTGGAACGCCCCGACGGCTCCATCCTCGCCGACGCCCGCGTGTCCATCGAGGATTTCGAGGACCGCGTCGGATCCTTCCTGACGGAGGAGGAGCGCGAGGACATCGACACGCTCGGTGGTCTCGTCGTCTCGCTCGCCGGCCGCGTGCCGGGCAGGGGGGAGATGCTGACCCATCCCTCCGGCCTGGAATTCGAGATCGTCGAGGCCGACCCGCGCCGCATCAAGCGCCTGCGCGTCCGCAACGCCCCCGCCAACAGCTCCGCACTGGCTGAGGCTGGATAATGGGAAAGGCCCTTCTTACTTTGCGAAAGAAGGGCCTTTTTCTGCGTCAGGGCACATCAAAGATCAGAAAAATTCCGCTTTAAGAGCGAGATCACCACCAAGACATAAAGGCACTACGATCAATTCGGCTTTGCCATCATCGCCGGTCTGTGTTCCAGGCCGGCGTTTTTCACTTGGTGTCTTGGTGCCTTGGTGGTGAAAAGGCTCAGCATCCGCCGACGTTTTCGGAGTTCGCCCCTTGTCCGCCACCGATACCCTCTCCACCCCGGCCCGGTTGGGCCGCATGTCCGCGCGCCTTGCCGAGCTTGCCGGATGGCGGCGGCTGGGAATGGCGGCGGTCTTCGGGGGACTGGCCACCCTGGCGCTGCCGCCGGCCTGCGCCGTGCCGTTGCTGCTGGTCGCCTTTCCGGGCCTGCTCTGGCTGCTCGACGGGGCGCGGACCGGGCGGCAGGCCTTCGCGGTGGGATGGTTCTTCGGCTTTGCGCACCATCTGCTGGGGCTTTACTGGATCAGCGCCGCGCTGTTCACCGACATCGGGCGCTTCTGGTGGGCGCTGCCGCTGTCGGCGGCGGGTCTGCCGATCCTGATGGCCATGTTCTCCGGCTTCGCAACCCTGCTGGTGTGGAAGCTGCGGGCGACGGGGCTGGCGCGGGTGTTTCTGTTCGCCGCCGCCTGGACCCTGTTCGAATGGCTGCGCGGACATCTGTTCACCGGTTTCCCGTGGAACCTGATCGGCTACAGCTGGACCGGCTTCCTGCCGGTGCTGCAAAGCGTTTCCCTGTTCGGCATCTACGGGCTGAGCCTGCTGACCACTCTGGTCGCGGCCTTGCCCGCCGTTCTGGCGGATCCGGCGCTGCCGCCGCGCCGGGCCTGGGGCGCGGTCGCCGCCGGGCTGGCGCTGTTCGCTGCCTTCGGCGTCTGGGGTGAGCTTCGGCTCTCCGGCGCCCCGACCGAAACGGTGCCGGGGGTGCGGCTGCGGCTGGTGCAGCCGGCCATCGACCAGCGGCTGAAGTGGGCGCCCAATGAGCGCGTGCGCAACATCGAGCAGCAGATGGAGTTGTCAGTCGCCCAGGCCGCCGCCCCATCCGCCGAGCCCATCACCCACGTCATCTGGGCCGAGACGGCGGTTCCCCTGTTCGTGGAGCAGGACGCCCGGGTGCGGCAGGCGCTCGGCTCCGTCACGCCGCCCGGCGGGCTGCTGATCACCGGCGCGCCGCGGGTGGCCGTGGATGCGGAGGGGGAGCAGCGCTACTACAACAGCCTTCTGGCGCTCGACGGCAGCGGCGCGGTGACCGGCCGCTTCGACAAGTTCCACCTCGTCCCCTTCGGCGAGTACATGCCGTTGCGCCGCTGGCTGCCGGTGGGCGCCATCGCCGGCAACGGGGCGGAGTTCTCGGCCGGGCCGGGGCCGGTGTCGCTCGACCTCCAGGGGCTGCCGCCGGTCAGCCCGCTGATCTGCTACGAGGTCATTTTTCCGGGCGCGGTCGTGGATCGCGAGCATCGGCCGCAATGGCTGCTGAATCTGACCAACGACGCCTGGTACGGCAACACCGCCGGCCCGCACCAGCACTTCGCCATAGCCCAGACCCGCGCGGTGGAGGAGGGGCTGCCGCTGGTGCGCGTCGCCAACACCGGCATCTCCGGGGTGGTGGACTCCCATGGCCGCATCACAGCCATGCTCGCACTTGGTCACAGGGGTATTGTCGATGCAGCCTTGCCGAAAGCCCTTCCCATCCCCACCCTTTACGGTTGGGTGGGGGACGGCCTGTTTGGGGTACTTCTTCTGAGCTGTTTTGCTGTCGGCCTACTCGCTCGACAACGCCGCTAGCGCAACCAACAATCTTTTTCAACCACGCGCATCAAGAGCGGCAGGGGCACCCTTGACTGCATACATGGATATGTCGTATCAAGGTTGCACAACTGTTTCAGGGAATTAGAGCAATGCCAGCAACAGCAACGCGGGGCCGCCGGGCGTCAGCCGGCCGTCCCAAAACGGGCAAACCAAACCCGATCGACGTCCACGTCGGTTCCCGCGTCCGGTTGCGCCGGACTCTTCTGGGCATGAGCCAGGAAAAGCTGGGCGAGGCCATCGGCCTGACGTTCCAGCAGGTTCAGAAGTACGAGCGCGGCGCCAACCGCATCGGCGCATCCCGCCTTTTCGACCTCAGCCGCGTCCTGGACGTGCCCGTGTCGTTCTTCTTCGACGACATGCCCGCCGATGCGGCGTCGGCCCCGGTGGACGATGACGAGGCCGGCGCCAGCGGCGTCGAGGAGCGTTCGGGCGGCTACGAGCCCGATCCGATGGCGAAGCGCGAGACGCTGGAACTGGTGCGGGCCTACTACCGCATCAACGACCCGTCCGTGCGCAAGCGCCTGTTCGAGCTGACCAAGGCCGTCGCCAACTCCGGCATGGTCGAAGCGGCCGAGTAACGGACTACGCTCCTTGGGGGATGCGCCTTCGTGGTGGCATCCCCCGAAATGGCAGTCCACAAGACCCGGATCGCGAAAAAAGCGGGCAGTCTTCCAACCGCCGGGAGATTGCTTGACCCAGCGGTCAAACCTTGTCAAATACGGGAAACGATCGGTTTTCCGTGGGTGCTGCGCCGATCCCATTGTTTAGTGTGAAATAGCCCCCGCCCATTGCCGAGGTTCGCCGTGGCCAAGCTCAACTACGTCTTCACCAGCGAATCCGTGTCCGAAGGCCATCCGGACAAGGTGTGTGACCGCATCTCCGACGCCATCGTGGACCTGTACCTGTCGCACGACCCGTACGCTCGCGTGGCGGTGGAGACTCTGGCCACGACCAACCAGATCGTTCTGGCCGGCGAGGTCCGCGGTCCGGAGAGCATCACCCCGGATATGCTGGAGCAGGTCGCCCGCGCCGCGGTGAAGGACATCGGTTACGAGCAGGACGGCTTCCACTGGGAAAAGATGGACGTGAAGTGCTTCGTCCACTCCCAGTCGGCCGACATCGCCGTGGGCGTCAACGCCGCCGGTGAGAAGGACGAAGGGGCCGGCGACCAGGGCATCATGTTCGGCTACGCCTGCAACGAGACTCCGGCCCTGATGCCGGCGCCGATCTACTACTCCCACGCCATTCTGAAGTCGCTGGCCGAGGCGCGCCACTCCGGCGCTGCCCCACAGCTCGGCCCCGACGCCAAGAGCCAGGTCACGCTGCAGTACGAGAACGGCAAGCCGGTGCGCGCCACCGCCGTCGTCGTCTCGACCCAGCATGCCGAGGGCCTGACCCAGGAGGAGGTGCGCGAGATCGTGCGCCCGCACGTCGTCAACTGCCTGCCGGCCGGCTGGATGTGCGACGAGGCCAACTTCTATGTCAACCCGACCGGCCGCTTCGTCATTGGCGGCCCGGACGGCGACGCCGGCCTGACCGGCCGCAAGATCATCGTCGACACCTACGGCGGTGCGGCACCGCACGGCGGCGGCGCCTTCTCGGGCAAGGACCCGACCAAGGTCGACCGCTCGGCCGCCTACGCCGCGCGCTACTTGGCCAAGAACGTGGTCGCCGCCGGCCTGGCCGAGCGCTGCACCATCCAGCTCTCCTACGCCATCGGCGTGTCGAAGCCGCTGTCGGTCTATGTGGACACGCACGGCACCGGCACGGTGGACGAGGACAAGCTGTCGGCCGTTCTGCAGAAGCTGGTGGACCTGTCGCCGCGCGGCATCCGCACGCATCTGGGCCTGAACAAGCCGATCTACGCGCGCACCGCCGCCTACGGCCACTTCGGCCGCGACGCGGAGGCCGACGGCGGCTTCTCGTGGGAGAAGACCGACTTGGCCACCGACCTGCGCACCGCGTTCTTCTGATCCCGGTACTTTTGGTTTGGTGTGCAGGGGCCGCTTTCGGCCCCTGCATCCGTTTAGGACCCTGCCTTTATCATGACCGACTCCCATCTGGACTCGTCCAAGCGGCTCTACGGGCGGCGCAAGGGGCGTCCCTTGCGCAAGCGCAAGACCGAGCTGCTCGACACGCTTCTGCCGTCGCTCGAAATCCCGATCCCGCAGCCGGGTGACCGGATCGATCCGCATGCCCTGTTCGCGCAGCCGGTGGACGACGTGTGGCTGGAGGTCGGCTTCGGCAGCGGCCATCACATGGCCTGGCAGGCCGCGCACAACCGCAACGTCGGCGTGATCGGGGCGGAGCCCTTCATCAACGGCGTTGCCGGGCTGCTGAAGCTGGTGGATGACGAGAGCGTGCAGGACAACGTCCGCGTCCTGCCGGACGACGCCCGCCCGCTGCTCGACGCCCTGCCGGACGCGTCCATCGGCCGAGCCTTCGTGCTGTTCGCCGATCCCTGGCCGAAGAAGCGCCATTGGGAACGCCGCTTCATCGGACCGGCCAACCTGCCGCGTCTGGCGCGCGTGCTGAAGGACGGGGCGGAACTGCGGCTGGCCAGCGACGACATGGGGCTGGTGCGCTGGATGCTGGAGCACACGGTCAAGCACCCGGATTTCGAGTGGACCGCCCGCGGCCCGTCGGACTGGCGCCACCGCACCGAAGACTGGCCGCCGACCCGCTATGAGGAAAAAGCCATCGAGGCCGGCCGCAAGCCGGTCTTCCTGCGATTCATCCGCAAACCGCGTGGGTGATGCCCGCGAGGCGTGGGCGCTTGACCGGCCTGCCTATGGTCAGAGCGCCCCGCCCAGCGCCTTTCCGATGCCGAACAGCGGGTCGGGGTTCAGGATCACGCCGTGCACGGCGACCACTGAGGCGAAGCCGGTCCACAGCACCAGCGGCACCCAGCTCACCGCGATCCAGCCGTCGTCCTGCCAGACGAAGGCCACGCTGAAGCACGCGATGATGAAGTAGGACATGGTCCAGGCGGCTGCCAGGATCGGACTGCCCAGCGTGAAATAAGCAAAGCCGAAGCTGAAATAGAGCAGCCACAGCGCCCCCTGCAACCCGATCAGCGCGCCGCGGTGCGGGATCGTCCGCGGCGTGTTGAGCAGCCGCACGTCGCCCCACAGCTGGATCAGGGTGATGCTGAACCAGACCACCGGAAACACCCAGCCGGGCGGCTGCAAGGGCGACGGCTGATAGCCGGCGAACGGCGCCACCCCCCGCTCGATGGCGTTGTAGGCGTTGGCGACCAGCCAGAAGATCAGCGCGTGCCACCAGCGCACGCGGAAGGGCAGGCGGCCGACATCGGTGGGGGCGAAGGACTGCCAGGAAGAGCGCGAAGTCATGATCAGGGAGATGGAACGGCACCGCTTCCGGTCAAGCCGGGCTCGATCAATCGCGCTTTGAGGAACATGCACGCCCTTCCTCTGGTTTTCCTCAGGCCAGAATGCAGCGGAGGATCGGGTGATGCGGTGGGAAGGCGGCCGCGAGAGCGAGAATGTGGAAGACCGGCGCGGCCAATCGGCGGGCGGCGGATTTTCCAGGGGCGGCGTCGGCATCCCGATCGGGCGCGGCGGGCTCAGCCTCGGCGGGCTCGCGGTCGTGGTGGTCGTGTCCCTGCTGCTGGGCATCAACCCGCTGGACCTGCTGAACGGCACCGTGCAGCAGCAGGACCAGACCGGCTACGAGCAGCAGGCCCAGGCTCCGCGCGGTGGCGCCGACGACGAGCTGTCACGCTTCGTCCGGGTGGTCCTGGCCGATACGGAGGACACGTGGCGCGCCCAATTCCAGCAGATGGGCCGCACCTACCAGGACCCGCATCTGGTGCTGTTCTCCAACGCCGTGGATTCCGGCTGCGGCTTCGCCCAATCGGCGATGGGGCCCTTCTACTGCCCGATGGACCAGAAGGTCTACATCGACCTCGGCTTCTACCGCGACCTGCGCGATCGCTTCCGCGCGCCGGGCGACTTCGCCCAGGCCTACGTCATCGCCCACGAGGTCGGGCACCACGTGCAGAACCTGCTGGGCATCTCCGAGCGCGTCCAGCAGGCCCAGCAGAGCGTCGGTTCCCGCGCCGAGGCCAACGCCCTGTCCGTCCGCCTGGAGCTTCAGGCCGACTGCCTCGCCGGCCTGTGGGCCAACCAAGCGAACCGCGAGCGCCAGATCATCGAACCCGGCGACATCGACGAAGCTCTGACCGCCGCCAGCGCCATCGGCGACGACCGCTTGCAGAAGCAGTCCCGCGGCACCGTCACCCCCGACAGCTTCACCCACGGCAGTTCCGCCCAAAGGGTCCGCTGGTTCCGCACCGGCTACGACTCAGGCCAGCTGCGCGCCTGCGACACCTTCGGGGCGGAGCGCCTGTAGGCATCCATGAAAAAAGGCGCCGTGAGGCGCCTTTTCTCCGTTGGACACAGGTCGGAACCCTGCCCCCAACCCACCCCCGCTTGCGCAGGGGAGGGCGTTTGGCCGTGCATCACTGCGCGGCCGGGGTGTCCTTCTTGGTCAGGTCTTCGCCGGTGGCTTGGTCGACCTGCTTCATGGACAGCTTGACCTTGCCGCGGTCGTCGAAGCCGATGACCTTGACCTTCACCTCGTCGCCCTGCTTGACGACGTCCGACACCTTGCCGACGCGCTGCTGCGCCAGTTCGGAGATGTGGACGAGGCCGTCGCGGGAGCCCAGGAAGTTCACGAAGGCGCCGAAATCGACGACCTTCACGACCTTGCCGGTGTAGACGACGTTCAGTTCCGGCTCGGCGACGATGCCCTTGATCC
>JAEZPL010000774.1 GCA_023413605.1 Pseudomonadota bacterium | reverse complement strand
CCGCCGCGCTGCGCCGCCTTGTCGAAAATGCGGGTGCTGGTCCGTTCGAGCTTACGAGACATGGGCGGTTTCCGCAGTCTGGAGGTGGGCGGCCAGTTCGCGCGCCAGCTCGCCATAAGCCTGGACGCTGTTGGAGTTCGGATCGGCTTCGATGGCCGGGCGGCCGGCGCCCGACGCCTGGGCGAAGAGGGTGGCGCGCGGTACCGCGGGCAGCACGCGGGTGCGGCCCTCGTAATGCTCCTGGATCTCGCGCAGGCTCGCCTGATCTTGCGTCAAGCGGGAGGAGAACATGGTGGGCAGAATGCCGAAGATGTTCAGCGACGGGTTGGACCGCCGCCGGATCTTGGCGATGGTCTCCAGCAGCAGCGGCACGCCCAGCCCCGCGAAAACCTCCGTCTGCACGGGGATCAGCACGAGGTCGCTGGCGGCGAGCGCGTTGATGGTCAGCAGGCCGAGGTTGGGCGGGCAGTCAATGACGATGACGTCGTAGCGGTTCCGCACCTCCGCCAACTTTTCCTTCAGAACCAGGGAGTTGTCCGGCTCCGCCACCAGTTCCGTTTCCGCCGCGGCAAGGCCGATGCTGGAGGGCGCCAGCATCACCGCCCCACCGCACACCGGCTGGAGGATGCTGTCGAAGGATGCGCCGCCGCGCACCACATTATAGAGACCCTTGCGGTGAGTCTCGATCTCACCCGGGTCCAGCCCCATGTGGACGGTCGCGTTGCCCTGGGGGTCGCTGTCCAGCAGCATCACCTTCAAGCCCAGCGTGGACAGGGCGTAGGACAGGTTGACCGCGGTGGTCGTCTTGCCCACGCCGCCCTTCTGATTCGCCACGGCCACGACGGCGCGGCGCAGCTTCGGCCCCGTGGAGGTCTGGGGAACGGCGGCCATGCCGCCCTGTCCCGCCAGGAATCCGGCCACCTGCTGGGGGATACGCTCCGCCCCGCTCTCCCACCGGCTGATTCGGGAGCGGTCATAGCGTCGATTCAGCGCGCCATTGAGCCATGTTGCAAAGCTCAACTGGTCCTCACCGCGCCGTTCGCGGATGGCGCGCAGTTCTTCCCCGTTCATCGGGCCTCCGGCTTTCGTATGGTGCCCCACTTTTTACCGACGTGACGCAAGCGGTCAAGCCGGAGCGTGTCGGCTTGCGTCAAATGGCCGGGATGCCCGCCCCGCGCGCTGCTCATGCGACGTCGTATGGGAACGTGGTCATATTCTATAGAGAGTGGCGCCACCGTCGCCGGGCCTGCTGAATCCGCCCCGGACGCTGGTCCGCCGCCGCCCCGTCAAGCCCGACTCCACGAGCGTTACCAATTCAGCGTTGCCCCGGCGGAGCTGTCTCGAGTCGGTCCTTGCTGTGCCTGGACTCCGATGTTTCAAATTCAGCGTTCCTGTCCGAGTCGCTGATTTGCTGGTCCGATTCAAGATCTGCGAGCGACTCGCCGAGTCGCCTAACCCTTGGAATGCCTTGCTTTTTCGAGTCGGGCGTTACCAATTCAGCGTTAGGTCCGAGTCGCTTTTGTTTCAAATTCAGCGGCACGAATCGGGAGGGATAGGACTGCCCCGTGACACTCCGGAAAGCCCTGAGCACCTCCCGGCACCAGCCCGTGCGGGTCGGGGAGGGGTTCGGGCGTTGCGTTTTCAGCGAAAGGGGTCGCGCCAGCGTTCGCGCAACCGGTCTAACCGGGGAATCTATATCGGGACTCATATAGGACATGGTTGCGAGTTCAGCGTGGATAACCGCCTTTTGCGACTCATCTTCAGCGTGGATTGCCGAGTCCGCGTTGCGACTTCGGCGCGCCGTTTGTTGCGGAATCAGCGAGCGGCTTTCGCCCGGAACGCCGTCCGCGATTCCAACTCAGCGTGGAAAACGCCCGGCGCCTGTGGACAAGCCGGGATTGGCGGGCCGGTCCGGGGCAGAGCGGTCGGGGCCGACGCTGATTTTGAAACGGTGCCGCGGCTGGGTTCATGCACGGCTTCCCCTGGGTCGGCCCCCGTCGCGCTCCGGCCGGCCTCGATGGGGGCGTTCCGGAGCGGGTCGCTGAAGTTGAATCGGAATCTGCACGTTCCGTTGCAACTTCAGCGATTCTTGGGATGGACGCGCTTCACAGCCACCACATTTTGTGTTCTCTGGAGTAACGGGAACGTGACAGAAAGAAGGCCGGAGGGTGTCCATGGCGAAAATCCACGAGCAGCTGACCTTGGAAGGATTCGAGGCGGTTTTGGCCCGCACCGAAGACCCCAAGGAGCGCCGCCGTGTGATCATGGCTCACGAGGCGCTGTCCAACGAGATGGACGCGATCGGCTACCTGCACGCCGGCTTCTGCCAGGCGTCGCTGCCGCACCGCAAGCCGAAGGACGAGACCGCGCCCTGGGTCCGGAACAACGGCAAGTACCAGCTCGTCGTCCGCCCCGGCATCCTGCCGCTGCGCGACGGCACGGTGCTGGACGTGGGCGTTCCCTACGGCGCCAAGGCGCGCCTGATCATGATCTACCTCCAGACCGAGGCGCGGAAGACCCGCAGTGCGCACGTCGATCTGGGGCCGAGCATGAGCGCGTGGCTGCGCCGCCTGGGCCTCGCCCCAACGGGCGGGGAGCGCGGCAACTACAAGCCGGTGCGCGAGCAGGTGCTGCGAATCGCCCGTAGCGAGTTCACGCTGCGCACCACCACCGGCCCGTCCACGGCGGAGATCTCCGACCAGCGCCTGATCGACGGCATCAAGCTGTGGCGCGACGAGGAGGACACGCCCGACCTGTTCCGCACGGGCGGGGAGTGGGTGCGCTTCGTCCGCCTTACCCAGAGCTTCTTCGAGCACCTGATGGAACACGCCGTCCCGCTGGACGAGCACGCCATCGCCAAGCTGAAGAACTCTGCCCTGGCTCTGGACGCCTATGTCTGGCTGGTGCACCGCCTGCACCGTCTGGACAAGCAGACGCTGGTGCCCTGGCACGCGCTGTCGCAGCATTTCGGGTCGGTCAGCGAGCACCGCGTGCTGGCCTTCCGCCTGAAGGAAGCGCTGAAGGACGTGATGGCCGTCTATCCTGACGCCAACATCGAGCCGACCTCGAAAGGTCTCGTCCTGCGCCCGTCGGCGCCGGCGGTTCCCTCCAACAAGCATCTGGTGCTGCGCCCCGTCCGGGGCTGAGGGAAGGCAAAAAAATCGGGTTGCGGCCTTACCAGCCGCAACCCGATGAACCGGACAGTCCGGCGAACCGGTTTACCAGGCGGGGACGATGGAGCCCTTGAACTTGTCGAGGATGAACTGCTTCACCTCGTCGCTCTGGTAGACCTTCACCAGCTTGGCGACCCAGGGCTTGTCCTTGTCAGCCGCGCGGACGGCGATGATGTTGGCGTAGGGGCTCTCGTTGGCCTCACGCGCGATCGCGTCCTTGCCGGGGTCCAGGCCGGCTTCCATGGCGAAGTTGGTGTTGATCACCGCCACGGTCACGTCGTCCAGCGAACGGGGAAGCTGGGCGGCGTCCAGTTCGATGATCTGGAGCTTCTTGGGGTTGTCGGAGATGTCGATGGGGGTGGCCTTCAGCCCCGCGCTCTCCTTCACCTTGATCAGGCCCTGGGCCTGGAGCAGCAGCAGGGCGCGGCCGCCGTTGGTCGGGTCGTTCGGCACGGCCACCTTGGCGCCGGCCGGCAGCTCGTCCAGGCTCTTCACCTTCTTGGAGTAGACGCCCATCGGGAAGACGACCGTCTTGGCGACGCTGACGAGGTCGAAGCCGCGGTCCTTCGTCTGGTTGTCCAGATAGGGCTGGTGCTGGAAGGAGTTGGCGTCCAGGTCGCCCTGGACCAGCGCCTGGTTCGGAATGACGTAGTCGGAGAATTCCAGGACGGTCAGGTCGATGCCTTCCTTGGCGGCCAGCGGCTTCACCTTCTCCAGGATCTGGCCGTGCGGGCCGGCGGTGACGCCGATCTTCAGGCTTTCGGCCGACGCGCCGGCCGATGCACCAAAGACGGCGGCCAGGGTCGCGATGCCGGCAATGGTGGCCAGCACACGGGAACGAAACATCTCCAACTCCTCAGGACTTCAGGTTGCGCTTGTTGACACGCCGGGCGATCCAGTCGCCCGTTGATTGAACGATCTGCACCAGCACGATCAGCACCACCACCACGGCCAGCATCACCTCCGGCAGGAAGCGCTGGTAGCCGTAGCGGATGCCCAGGTCGCCCAAGCCGCCGCCGCCGACCGCCCCCACCATGGCGGAATAGCCGATCAGGCTGACCACCGACAGGGTGAGGCCCAGCGTGATCGCCGGCATGGCCTCCGGCAGCAGGACCTTCACGATGATCTGGAAGGGCGTGGCGCCCATGGCCTGCGCCGCCTCGATCAGGCCGCGGTCCACCTCGCGCACCGCACCTTCGACGATGCGGGCGATGAAGGGCACGGCGGCGACCGTCAGCGGCACGATGGCCGCGGTGGTGCCGATGGACGTGCCGGCGACCAGCCGCGTGAAGGGGATGATCGCCACCACCAGGATGATGAAGG
>JAEZPL010000758.1 GCA_023413605.1 Pseudomonadota bacterium | reverse complement strand
GGAACCAGCGGGTGCCGGTCGTTGCCCCAGGTGAAGGCGCGGTCCACCACCCGGCATTTCGGCATGCCGCGCGCGTTGTCGCGCCGGTCGAAGGACAAATCCTCGCGCGTCGAGCCGACGCGGTATCCATAATGCGCGTCCGACCACTTGAACGGCCCGAACAGCGCCTTGGCGTAGGGGTCGAGCAGCAGCTTGTTCGGGTTGAAGCGATGCCCGGACGCGGGATCGTAGGGACCGTAGACCCGGTAGCCGTAGAGCAGCCCCGGCCGCGCGTCGGGCAGATAGCCGTGCCAGACCTCGTCGGTGTATTCCGGCAGGGCGATGCGCTCCATCTCCCGCTGGCCGGTCTGGTCGAACAGGCACAGTTCCACCTTCTCGGCGTGCACGGAGAACAGGGCGAAGTTGACGCCGAACCCGTCCCAGTTCGCCCCCAGCGGATAGGGCTTGCCGGGCCAGACGGCCGTGCGCGTGGCGGTGGCGATGGACATCAGGGAACGCTCCCCACGGGCACGCTCATCGGATGGAATTGCGGATGGAATTGCGGACGGGTTCGAATGGGCACGGTGCGCGGCATAGCCGAAAGGACATGGCGCAAGGTGCAATAAACGGGAGGCAAGCGGCAGGCGTCAAGGGCGGAGCGGTACGCGCCCCCTCTCCCCCCCGGGGAGAGGGCCGGGGTGAGGGGGCGGCTGCAAGCCGACAACTGGGCCTCTTTGCAGAGCTTGTCCGCCCTTCGGGCGCCCCCTCATTCTAACCTTCTCCCGCTCTCGGCGGCCAAAGGCCGCCTGTCGCCGGCAGCGCCCGCAAGCGGGCGCGAGAGACTGGAGGGGAGAAGGGAGAACAGTCACCCCGCCTTCCGCTCCAGCACCACCGTTCCCAGCGGCGGCAGGGTCACGTTGATGGAATGCGGGCGGCCGTGCCAGGCGATCTCTTCCGAGTCCACGCCGCCGCCATTGGCCGTCCCGCCGTTGTCCACGCCGCTGCCGCCATACTCCGCCGCGTCGGTGTTCAGCACCTCCGCATACCGGCCCGGCAGCGTCACGCCGACGCGGTAGCCATGGCGCGGGATCGGCGTGAAGTTGCACACCACGACCACATGGTGCTCGGGGTCGTCCGTCTCCTTGCGCAGGAAGGCGAGGACGGAGTTGTCGCTGTCGTTGGCCTCGATCCATTCGAAGCCGGCCGGGTCGCAGTCCGTCTGGTGCAGCGGCTTCAGGTCGCGGTACAGGCGGTTCAGGTCGCGCACGAGGTTCTGCAGGCCCTTGTGCAGCGGCTCCTCCAGCAGGTGCCAGTCGAGGCTGCGCGCCTCGCTCCACTCGCGCCATTGGCCGAACTCGCCGCCCATGAACAGCAGCTTCTTGCCGGGATGGGCGAACATGAAGCCGTAGTAGGCGCGCAGGTTGGCGAACTTCTGCCAGTCGTCGCCCGGCATCTTGTTGATGAGCGAGCCCTTGCCGTGCACCACCTCGTCGTGGCTGAGCGGCAGGACGAAGTTTTCCGAGAACTGGTAGATCAGGCCGAAGGTCAGCTGGTGGTGATGATAGCGCCGGTGGATGGGATCCTTCGCCATGTACTCCAGCGTGTCGTGCATCCAGCCCATGTTCCATTTGTAGCCGAAGCCGAGGCCGCCGAGATACACGGGCCGCGACACCGCCGGCCACGCCGTCGATTCCTCGGCCACGGTCATGATGCCCTGGTGGTGGCCGTAGGTCAGTTCGTTCATCCGCTTCAGGAAGGCGATGGACTCCAGGTTCTCCCGCCCGCCGAATTGGTTGGGAATCCACTCCCCGGCCTTGCGGCTGTAGTCGAGGTAGAGCATGGAGGCCACGGCATCCACGCGCAGCCCGTCCAGCCGGTACTGGTCCATCCAGAACAGCGCGTTGCCCAGCAGGAAGTTCTGCACCTCCGTCCGGCCGAAGTTGTAGATCAGCGTGTTCCAGTCCTGGTGATAGCCCTGGCGCGGGTCGGCGTGCTCGTACAGATGCGTGCCGTCGAACCAGCCCAGCCCGTGCGGGTCGGTCGGGAAATGCCCCGGCACCCAGTCCAGCAGCAGTCCGATGCCGGCCGCGTGGCAGGCGTCCACGAAATGCTTGAAGTCCTCCGGCGTGCCGTGGCGGCTGGTCGGCGCGTAGAGGCCGATGGGCTGGTAGCCCCAGGACCCGTCGAAGGGATGCTCCGTGATCGGCAGCAGTTCGATGTGGGTGAAGCCCAGATCCTTGACGTAGGGGACCAGCCGTTCGGCCAGTTCACGGTAGGTCAGGAACCGGTCGCCCTCCTCCGGCACCCGCGCCCAGGACCCCAGATGGACCTCGTAGATCGAGATGGGCGCGGTCCGGTCGGCGCAATGGGCGCGCGTCGTCTGCCAGTCCTGGTCCTGCCACTCGAACTTGGGCAGGCCGTGCACGACGGAGGCGGTCTGCGGCCGCATCTCCGCCTGGAAGGCGTAGGGGTCGGACTTCAGCGGCAGCAGGTCGCCGCCCGCCCCCTTCAGTTCGAACTTGTAGCGCTGGCCGACGGTGGCGTGGGGCACGAAGATTTCCCACACGCCGGCCTCAACGCGCTTGCGCATTGGGAGGCGGCGGCCGTCCCAGTCGCAGAAGTCGCCGACGACGCTGACGCGCCGCGCGTTCGGCGCCCAGACGGCGAAGGCCACGCCCTGCACCCCGTCCATCTCCCGCGGGTGGGCGCCCAGCCGCTCGTAGCTCTTGAGGTGGGTGCCTTCGGCCAGCAGGTGGATGTCCAGCTCGCCCAGCACGTTGCCGAACCGGTAGGCGTCCTCGAACTCCTGCGTCGCCAGGGGGAACTGCACGCGCAGGCGGTAGCGGAACCGCTCGCGCCGGTCGGGCATGGTGGCGATGAAGAAGCCCGCGTCGTGGACCTGCTCCGCCTCGGCGACCGGATCGCCGCTGGCGCTGTCGATCACCCAGACGCGCTGCGCGCCCGGAATGAAGACGCGGACCTCCACCGGCCGGTCCGGCCCATCCTGGTGCATGCCCAGGATCGCGAAGGGATCGCCATGGTTGGCGTGGACGATCGCCTCGATGCCGCCGCGCAGCGACGACGCCTTCTGCTCCTCGGCCCGGATTCCCGTGCGGATGTCGTTCGGCATCGGTTGTACCTTTTCCCTGCCTTCATTCTTGGGGTGTGAACATACCGCCCCCGCGATTGTCACACCAGGAGCGGTATGTCCTATCCGGCGGAGCGTCGCGCCCGCCCGCGCCCGCCCGCGCCCGCCCCCATCAGGGGCGGGAGAGAGCGTTCACACCGTCCCGTCCAGCAGGCCCAGCACGCCCTTGACCGGGATGCCGATCCAGTTCGGGCGGTGGGCGGCCTCATAGGCGATCTCGTAGAGCGCCTTTTCCATCAGGAACAGGGCCAGCAGCCGCTGGCTGGCGGTTTCGTCGGACGGCCAGCTCGGGCAATCGCCTATGGCGGTGCGGTAGGCGTCCAGGAAAGCCTGCATGCTGCGGCGTTCCCAGTCCTGCGCGGCGTCCATGACGAGGGTGTTGCCCCCCTCCTGCACGCCCGATTCGTCGATCCGGAACAGCGCCGCCCAGGTCGCGTAGTTGAAGGAGCGCAGCATCCCCGCAACGTCGCGCAGGGGGCTGTGCTTGGCGCGGCGCTCCTCCAGCGTCTTGGCCGGCTCGCCTTCGAAATCGATGATGTACCAGTCGTTCTGGGCGCGCAGCACCTGCCCCAGGTGATAGTCGCCGTGGATGCGCGTCTTCAGCCCCTGCGGCGGCGTGTCGGCCAGTTCGGTCAGGCGGTCCATCACCTCGGCCTTGCGGGCCAGCAGCCCTTCCGCCTGCTCCCGCACGGACGGCGCCATGCGGTCGAGCGCGCCGGGCAGCACCTTGAAGGCGGCCTCGGCCTGCCGGCGGGCGGCGTCGGCCCAGCCCTTCAGGTCGGCCTCGGTCACCGGCTCCGGGTCGAAGGCCGGATCGCCGGTGCTCTGAGCCAGCGCGCAGTGCAGTTCCGCGGTGCGCTGGCCCAGCGTCGCCATCATCGCGACGTGGATGCCGAAGGGTTCTCCCTCCGGATCCTCCTCGACGGAATGCGCGACGCCCAGGCGGATGTCGTCCAGCTCGCGCACCAGCGAATCGACGGTGCTGCTCCAGCCGTCGCCCTGGTTGCGGACGTAACCCTGCACGACGAACAGGGCGGTCGGCGTGCCGTCCTCCGCCACATGCTCCACCGCGCCCAGCAGAGGCGGCGTGTTGGGATAGCCCGCGACCTCCGTCAGGAAGCGGCCCATCTCCAGTTCCGGGTGGGAACCGGAGGTGAGGCGGCGGAAGACCTTCATCACCGCCTGGACGCCCACCAGCACGGAGCTGTTGCTCTGCTCAACGCCCAGCCGGCGGATCTCCGCGTCCTCCTCCACGGTCAGCTCGGCCATCCGGGCGGTGGGGGTGAAGCGCAGCGTGCCATGGGAGGCCCGCAGTTCCCGCCCTTCGCGCAGCACGGCCAGCAGGCTGCGGGTGAAGCTGTCGGTCTGCACCGCGTCGAAGATGGCGCCGGTGCGTGGTCCGCGCCGCGCCTTGGCCAGCGTGTAGGGCAGAAGTGGCCAGCCGCTGTTGCCGGCGTTCTCCTCCCAGCTCATGGCGAGCGGCAGGAAGTAGGACTGAGTGCCGCCGCCCGACAGTTCCACCTCGGCCCAGGTCAGCATGAAACCGTCGCCCGGCCCGTCCAGGCGGGCGTACATCGGAATGTGGGCGATCTCGATCCGGCGGTCCTTGGCGGCGAACCAGCGCTGCTGCGGCAAATAGGCCTGAAGGATGTCGCGCGCCAGTTCCTCCGCCGCCCGGCCGCTGATCAGGCTTTGCCAGCCGTCGCGCATCACGATGGTCAGCAGGTCGGGCACCGGCTCCGGCACCGTTTCGTGCCAGGACGGCAGTTCGGCTTCCGCGGCCAGCGCGAACCAGTAGAAGCCATAGGCCGGGATGGTCAACAGGTAGGGCAGATCGCCGACCGGCGGGAAGACGGTGCGGCCCAGCATTTCCACCGGCACGCGGCCGCGGAACTGCTTCAGGTCCAACTCCACCGCCTGGGCGGAGCGGGACAGGTTCGCCACGCAGAGAACGATCTCCTCCCCCTCCTCGGTCTTCAGGCAGCGCAGATAGGCCAGAACCTTGCGGTTGCCGGGGTACAGCAGCCGGAAGCTGCCGCGGCCGAAGGCCTTGTGCTGCTGGCGCACGGCGATCAGCCGCTTCATCCAGTTCAGAAGCGACGACGGGTTGCGCTGCTGCGCCTCGACGTTGATGGCCTGGAAACCGTAGATCGGGTCCTGGATCGCCGGCAGATACAGGCGCGCCGGGTCGGCGCGGGAGAAGCCGCCGTTGCGGTCGGGCGACCACTGCATCGGGGTGCGCACGCCGTCGCGGTCGCCGAGGTAGATGTTGTCGCCCATGCCGATCTCGTCGCCGTAATACAGGACCGGCGTGCCCGGCATCGACAGCAGCAGGCTTTTCAGCAGTTCGATCTTTCGGCGGTCGTTCTGGAGCAGCGGGGCGAGGCGCCGCCGGATGCCCAGGTTGATCCGCATGCGCCGGTCGGCCGCGTAGAAATTCCAGAGATAGTCCCGTTCCCGGTCGGTCACCATCTCCAGCGTCAGTTCGTCATGGTTGCGCAGGAAGATGGCCCACTGGCACAGGTCCGGGA
>JAEZPL010000754.1 GCA_023413605.1 Pseudomonadota bacterium | reverse complement strand
CCGGGACATGGGGGATGGCCAGTGCCTCGGCGGCCCGGACGCGCTCATCCTTCAGGGCGGACAGGCAGCGGGCGTGCACGGCCTCCGCGATGGTCGGCGCGGGCATGCCCAGTTCCATCGCCGTGGTCGTGGCCCAGTGGCCGGTGCCCTTCTGGCCGGCGGCGTCGCGGATGATCTCCAGGATCGGCAAGCCGGTCTCGGCATCCCGGGTGTGCAGGATGTCGGTGGTGATCTCCATGAGGTAGGAGGCGAGTTCGCCCCGGTTCCACTCCGCGAAGCTGTCGGCGAGCCGCTCGTCGCTGAAGCCGCCGAGGTGGCGCAGCAGGTGATACGCCTCCGCGATCAGCTGCATGTCGGCGTATTCGATGCCGTTGTGGATCATCTTCACGAAATGGCCGGCGCCCTCCGGACCGACGCGGGCGAAGCAGGGTTCTCCGTCCGCCGCGCGCGCGGCGATGGCGGTCAGCAGCGGGGCGACCGGGGCCAGCGCCTCCACGGGGCCGCCGGCCATCAGGGCGGGACCGCGCCGCGCCCCTTCCTCGCCGCCCGACACGCCCAGCCCGACGAAGTGCACGCCGCGCTCCGTCGCCAGGGCGGAGCGCCGGTTGGTGTCGCGGAAGTGGGAATTGCCGCCGTCGATCAGCACGTCGCCCGGCGACAGGCGCGGCAGCAGGGCGGACATCAGCGCATCCACCGGGGCGCCGGCCGGCACCATCATCAGGATGACGCGCGGCGTCTTCAGCGCGGCCAGAAGATCGTCCGTCGAGGCGCAGGGGACTGACGCGGCGACCTGTTCGGCGAAAGCGGCCCGGCGCCCCTCGTCCAGGTCGTAGCCGGCCACCCTGGCCCCGTGATCCGCCAGATTGGCGGCGAGGTTGCGCCCCATGACGCCCAAGCCGATGACACCGATGTCGGCACCGATATCGCCACCGATGCCGGCCGAGTTACCCTGCACCATCACAACGCACTCCCGTACATGTCTTCATGAACTCCGCGGGGCCGGGGGCCGGTTGCGGATGTCGGTTGCTCCATCAGGTGGTCTCCCGGACCAACAGGCGGAAGCCCAGGTCCACGCGGCGCGGCTGCGCGTCGTCGGCCTTGTCCGGGGCCATGCCGGCCAGAAGCAGGCGCGCCGCCTCCACGCCGACCGCGTGGCGCGGCGTGGCGACGGTGGTCAGGGGCGGGCTGGTCCAGGCCGCCCCCGCCAGATCGTTGAAGCCGGCCAGCGCCAGCCGGTCCGGCACGGCGATGCCAAGGCGGGAGCACTGGAACACGGCCCCCTGCGCCAGGTCGTCGTTGCACAGGAACAGCGCGTCCGTGTCCGGCCAGGCGGCCAGCGCGCGTTCCAGAAGCTCCGCACCCAACGCGACGGTGGTGCTGTCGGGCACCATCAGTTCGCGCGCCGGGTCGTGCAGGCCGGCGTCGCGCAGGGCTTGGCGCCAGCCGTCGCAACGGCGCAGCGTGCGCGGGTCGAGCTGCCCGGCGATCAGGCCGACGCGCCGTCGCCCGCGCTCCACGAAATGGCGGCCGACGGCGTAGCCGGCATCGAACTGGGAAAAGCCGACCGTCGCGGCGTCGCCACCGGGTTCGGCAAGATCCATTGTGTGGACGGCGGGAATGGAGTGGCTGCGCAGCAGGTCCCAGGTGCCGGGCGTGTGGTCGAGGCCCGTCAGGATCACGCCGTCCGGATCGTGGGCGAGTTGGGCGCGCAGCACGCGCTCCTCCTCCTCCGGCGTGTAGCCGGTGACGCCGATCAGCGACTGGTAGCCGTGGGGGCTCAGCGTCTCCTGGATGCCGGCCAGCACGTCGATGAAAACCGCGTTGGTCAGCGAGGGGATCAGCACCGCCACCGTCATGGTCCGCGCCGAGGCCAGGGCGGAGGCGAGGCGGCTGGGCACGAAGCCCAGGCGGTGGCTGGCCTCCGCGATGCGGGCGCGCACCTCCTCGCTGACCGTGTCGGGGCGGCGGAGCGCCCGCGACACGGTCATGGCACTGACTCCGGCAGCGGACGCGACGTCGGCCATGGTGGCGCGGCCACTGCGCGAGGATCGGGGCTTGCGGGTGCTCACGGACGGGAACGGCGTCTGCGGTGGGGAATTCCGGCACCCATTATTCCTCGCCGGTGGTGGCTTTACAAGGATTATGAGTTAGCGGTAACATCGGGGCCGCTTCCCGATCAAACCTTCCTTCGAATCCCGTTGAGGCACCCCGGCATGCGTTCCGATCCGTCTTGTTCCGCTACCGCCAAGATCGCGAACGGCCCCAGGGTTACCGTGGACGCGATCGTGGTGATGGGTGTCGCGGGCTGCGGCAAGACGTCGGTCGGGAAGGAATTGGCGCGGCTGCTCGGCTGGCCTTTCCTGGAGGGCGACGGCTTCCACCCCATGGAGAACATCGCGAAGATGTCCGCAGGCATCCCGCTGAAGGACGAGGATCGCTGGGGCTGGTTGGACAGCATCGCCTCCCGCATCGCGTTGGCGCGCGAGACGGGGGAACGGGTGGTGGTGTCCTGCTCCGCCCTGAAGCGGCGCTACCGCGAGCGGTTGAGCGCCGGGGGCCTGAACGTCCTGTTCGTGCACCTGCACGGATCGCGGGAACTGATCGGTGGCCGCATGGGCCTGCGCACCGGCCATTTCATGCCGACCAACCTGCTCGACAGCCAGTTCGCCGACCTGGAGTCGCTGGCGCCCGACGAGTTCGGCATCACCTGCGGCATCGACGATCCGCCGGCCGACATCGCCGCGCGCATCGTTCCGATGATTTCTTAAGAAAAAGCGCGAGCTTTGCCATCCGTCCGATAAAACGGTTCGCATGGCGGAGAGGCGTGCGCGAATTGAGGTGGTTTAACGCGCGCGAGCGGTAATCCCTACCCACTCCTGCGCAATGACAAAATGTTCCTATACGAATGTTGCGTCCATGTAACAGAATGGAGGTGACATGGGACCAAATAACAATGAACCTCGTGCGGACATTGATCGCAAAGAAGCGAGGCAGAAGGCGGGAGTTCTTAAGAAGCTTAGAGAAGAAAAACTTCTTCTTCGCGCAAACTCGTCGCCTCATCTTAGGAAATTGCTGGATCAAAGGATCGATGTTGTTGCACGCGATCTGGCAAATCTGATGCGTTCGGCGCAACAGGACCAGCCGGCATCAGCCAAAAGAAAGGAGGAGCGCTGAGGTCCTTTTTAGAAACCGAGTGTTTTCCTTCAATGCTTAGAAACCAAAGGTTGGACCGAGCGCGACGGATCCCGAAGGGCTCGCGGGCTCGGTCCAACCTTTTTGCCGATGGGCGGTGACGGCTGGGAGTTATCCCACCGTCAACTCGTAGGTGCCCATTGTGCTGTAGGTGGCGACCGAACGGCTGCCGGGCTTCACGAAGACGGTGCCGGTGTGGGAGCCGGTGGTGACCACGTCGCCGGCCTTCAGGCCGCCCAGGCTGCGGGTGCCGACGTTGGCCATCCAGACCAGCAGCCGCACGGGCTCACCGGCGGAGTTGCCGCCCACGGTCTCGATCTCGCGCTTGCCGTCGACGTCGAGGGACACGCGCTCCAGAACCGGGTCGAGGGCGCGCCAGTCCGGAAACGCCGGGCCCACGATCAGGGCGCCGTGGTTGAACTGGTCGGCCATGTGGCTGAGCGGGTCCTGCGTGCCGAAGCCGGCGAAGCGGGTGTCCACGATCTCGAAGGCCGGATGCACGGAGCCGACGGCGTCCAGAACCTCGTCGCGCGTGTAGGGCTCGGCGCGGGGCGGCAGCGGCTTGGCGAAGCGGTAGGCGATCTCCGCCTCCATGCCGATGACCTGGAACGGGTCGGCCGGGATGCGGGTCGTGTCGAAAAAGGTGGTCTCCGCGTGGATCGGGGCGCGGAACGGCTCGGACTCCGGCGTGCGGGCGCCGACCTTCCAGGCGACGACGGGACCGAGGCGGCGGGCCACGGCGTCCTGGATGGCGTAGGCCTCGGCCTCGCTGGCGGGCGGGGTCGGCAGGGCGGTCAGCCAGTTGCGGCTCTGACGCGCTTCCAGAAGCGCTTCCACGGTGTGGTTCATTCGTCGGGCCTTTGGACTTTCTCTCGTCGGTTCATCGCACCGCAGGATTCGCGGACGACAAGGCGGGCGGGCAGGATCACGCGTTCCGGCGCACCCTGGGGATCGGCGATGCGGCGGAGCAGCAATCGCGCGGCCTCCTGCCCGATCTGGCGGGCGGAGGTGGAAATGGTGGTCAGGGCGGGGCGGCTGAACGTCGCCTCGGCCACGTCGTCGAAACCGGTCACGGCGATGTCGCGCCCGGCCTTCAGCCCACGCGCCTCCAGCCCCAGCATGACGCCGAAGGCGACCATGTCGTTGTAGCAAAGCGCGGCCGTGGGCGGGTCGGGCAGGTCGAGCAACGGCCCGATGGCCTCCACCCCAGCCCGGCGGGTCGGCGGGCAGCGCACGATCAGGTCGGGCGACAGGCCGTGCCGGCGCATGGCCGTGCCGAAGCCCGCGCGGCGCGCGGCCGTGGCGGAGTGGGCGAGGTTGCCGCCGACGAAGGCGATCCGGCGGTGGCCGAGACGGACCAGATGCTCCGTCATCATCTCCATGCCGAACTCGTAATCGACGCCGGCATAGTCGCCCTCCCACGCGGAGAGGAAGCGCAGGGTCTGCACGCAGGGAAGCTGCCACTGGCGCAACCGGTCCAGCAGGTCGGGCGGGGTGCCGGCGGT
>JAEZPL010000730.1 GCA_023413605.1 Pseudomonadota bacterium | reverse complement strand
GTCCGACATGAAGGCCATCCTCGCCAAGGTCGCGGCCGGCAACGCGCTGACCGAGCCGGAAGCGTCGCTGGCCTTCGACATCATCATGTCGGGCAACGCCACGCCGTCGCAGATGGGCGGCTTCCTGATGGCGCTGCGCGTGCGCGGCGAGACGGTGGACGAGATCACCGGGGCGGCCCGGGTCATGCGCTCCAAGGCCATCCCGGTGGAAGCGCCGGAAGGCACCATCGACACCTGCGGCACGGGCGGCGACGGGTCGGGCACCTTCAACATCTCCACCGCCGCGGCCGTCGTGGTGGCCGCCTGCGGCGTTCCGGTCGCCAAGCACGGCAACCGCGCCATGTCGTCGAAATCCGGCGCGGCCGACGTGCTGGGCGCGCTGGGCGTCAACCTGGACTGCGACCTGGGTCTGGTGCGCAAGGCCCTGTGGGACGCGCGCATCGGCTTCCTGATGGCGCCGCGCCACCACCTCGCCATGCGCAACGTCGGCCCGACCCGCGTGGAGCTGGGCACCCGCACCATCTTCAACCTGCTGGGCCCGCTGTCCAACCCGGCCAGCGCCAAGCGCCAGCTGCTGGGCGTCTACGCGAAACAGTGGGTGGAGCCGCTGGCCCATGTGCTGATGCGGCTTGGGTCCGAGGTCGCGTGGGTCGTCCACGGCTCCGACGGGCTGGACGAGATCACCACCACCGGCCCGACCACCGTCGCCCAATTGAAGGACGGCGAGGTCACGGTGTTCGAGATCGAGCCGGAACAGGCCGGCATCTTCCGCGCCAGCCCGGAACTGCTGAAGGGCGGCGACGCGCATGTGAACGCCGAGGCGATCCGCGCCCTGTTCGACGGCGCGCAAGGCGCCTACCGCGACATCGTGCTGCTGAACGCCGCGGCTTCCCTGGTCGTCGCCGGCAAGGCGGGCGACCTGAAGGAAGGTGTTGAGCAGGCCCGCCACGCCATCGACGGCGGCGGTGCCCGCACCGTTCTCCAGCACCTCGTCTCCATCACCAACGAACCGGTGGCCGCGTCATGAGCGACGTCCTGACCAAGATCTGCGACGACAAGCGCGCGCTGGTCGCCGCCCGCAAGGCCGCCCGCCCACTGGCGGAGGTGGAGGCCGCCGCGCGGGAGGCTTCCCCGGCCCGCGGCTTCATCCAGGCGCTGCGCAACACCGTCGCCGCCGGGCGCTACGGCCTGATCGCCGAGATCAAGAAGGCCAGCCCGTCCAAAGGGCTGATCCGCGCCGACTTCGACCCGCCGACGCTCGCCCACGCCTACCGCGAGGGCGGGGCCACCTGCCTGTCGGTGCTGACCGACGAGCCCTACTTCCAGGGCCGCGACGAGTATCTGGTGGCGGCCCGTGCCGCCGTGGATCTGCCTGCCCTGCGCAAGGACTTCATGGTCGATCCCTACCAGATCGCCGAATCCCGCGCTTTGGGCGCCGACTGCATCCTGATCATCATGGCGGCGCTGAGCGACGCCCAGGCGGCGGAACTTGAGGACGCGGCGATCGCCTACGGCCTCGACGTGCTGGTCGAGGTGCACAACCGCGAGGAACTCGACCGCGCGCTGGCGCTGAAGACGCCGCTGCTCGGCGTGAACAACCGGAACCTGAAGACGCTCGCGGTGGACATCGCGACGACGGAGGAGCTGGCGCGGCATGTCCCGGCCGACCACATGCTGGTCGCCGAAAGCGGGCTCTACACCCCCGCCGACCTGTCGCGCATGGCGGCGGTGGGCGCCCGTTGCTTCCTGGTCGGCGAATCGCTGATGCGGCAGGATGATGTCACCGCCGCCACCCGCGCTCTGCTCGCCTGAACGCCGAGGTTCCTGTTGCCCAACATCAGCATCGCCCAGGAAAGCCCGCGCCAGGACGAGGTCGTGCGCTTGCTCGATGAGCTGGACGCCTACCTCGGCGACCTCTATCCGGTGGAGAGCAACCACCTGCTCGACCTGGAATCGCTGGTCCGCCCGGACATCCGCTTCTTCGTGGCGCGCCGGTCCGGCACCGTGGCGGGCTGCGGGGCCATGCGCCACGACCCGGAGGGTTATGGCGAGGTGAAGCGGATGTTCGTCCATCCGACCGCCCGCGGGGGCCAGATCGGCCGCCGACTGCTGGAGCGCATCGAGGACGAGGCGCGCGCAAGCGGTCTGTTCCTTCTGCGGCTGGAAACCGGCATCCACCAGCCGGAAGCCATCGCCCTCTACCGCAAGCAGGGATTCGTGGAGCGCGGCCCCTTCGGCCCCTACGCCGCCGAGCCGCTCAGCCTCTTCATGGAGAAGGCGCTATGACCGACCGTCCGGATACCGGATTCACCCATTTCGATGCCGAAGGCCGCGCCGTGATGGTGGACGTGTCCGACAAGGCCGAGACGGAACGCACCGCGACCGCCCGCGGCTCCGTCATCATGCAGCCGGAAACGCTGAAGCTCATCATGGAAGGCGGCATGAAGAAGGGCGACGTTCTGTCCGTCGCCCGGCTGGCCGGCATCATGGGCGCCAAGCGCACGCCGGACCTGATTCCGCTGTGTCACCCGCTGATGCTGACCTCCGTCAAGGTCGACCTGACCTGCGACCCCGACCGCAACGCCGTGGACGTCACCGCCACCTGCAAGCTGAAGGGCCAGACGGGTGTGGAGATGGAAGCGCTGACCGCCGTGTCGGTCGCAGCGCTGACCGTCTACGACATGTGCAAGGCCGTGGACCGCGGCATGACCATCACCGACGTGCGCCTGCTCCACAAGGCCGGCGGCAAGAGCGGGGAATGGGGGGCGCCCGCGTGATCCTGGTCGCCGAGGCCCGCGCCCGCATCCTGACCGCCTTCTCGCCCCTGCCGGCGGAGACGGTGGCGTTGCCGGATGCCCTGGGCCGCGTGCTCGCCGAACCGGTCGTCGCCCGCCTCACGCAGCCGCCCTTCGCGGCCTCCTCCATGGACGGCTGGGCCGTCCGCGCCGCCGACATCGCAGGCGCGGAGGCGGACAGCCCCGTTAGCCTGCGCCGCATCGGCGAGGTGGCCGCCGGCCACGCCTTCGCCGGCACGGTCGGGCCGGGCGAGGCGGTGCGCATCTTCACCGGCGCCCCCCTGCCCGCCGGAGCCGACGCCGTGGTCATGCAGGAAGACGCCGAGTCGGACGGAGAGCGGGTGCGGATCGGGCGCGCCGTGGCCGCCGGCCGTTTCGTGCGTCCCGCCGGCCTCGATTTTTCCGCCGACGACGAACAGCTGCCCAAGGGACGGCGGATCACCGCGCGCGACGTGGCTCTGGCCGCCTGCGCCAACGTGCCGTGGCTGCGCGTCCACCGCCGCCCGCGCGTGGCCGTGCTCGCCACCGGGGACGAGATCGCCCTTCCCGGCGAGCCGCTTGGGCCGAGCCAGATCGTCAGTTCCAACGCGCTGGGGCTCTGCGCGCTGGTCGCGACCCAGGGCGGCGTCGCACACAACCTCGGCATCGCCAAGGACAACCCGGAAAGCCTTGCGGCCATGGCGGCGGGGGCCGCGGGCTGCGACCTGCTGGTGACCACCGGCGGTGCGTCGCAGGGCGAATACGACTTGGTGCGCGATGTGCTGGGCGGCCTCAGCCTCGACTTCTACACCATCGCCATGAAGCCCGGAAAAGCGATGATGTTCGGCAAGGCGGGAGACGTGCCGCTGCTGGGCCTGCCGGGCAACCCTGTCTCCACCGGGGTCGCCGCCATCCTGTTGCTGGTGCCGATCCTGCGCGTCCTGCAAGGCCTGCCCCCCGACGACGACACGCCTCATCGGACGGCGAAGCTCGGCGCCCCGCTGAAGGCCAATGATTCGCGCCAGGATTACTTGCGCGCCACTGTGACGCTGGAGGCGGACGGAGATGCCGTTGCCACTCCTTTCGCGCGCCAGGACAACGCCATGATGTCGCGGCTTGCCAAGGCCGACGCGCTGATCGTGCGCCCGCCCTTCGCCGAGGCGGCGCAGGCCGGCGACCGGGTGATGATCATCCCCCTCTCTGGTGGCGTACTCAGTTTGTAAAAGATCCAAAGAATTGTGCTGGTTATCCCTGCCGGGGCTTGACGTCGTCCAAGAACCAAACTAGAACATAAAGGAACGTTTTGCTTTTGTTCCATATCTAGTGCGGCACCGGCCGGGAGGCACAAATGCTCACGCGCAAGCAGCACGAATTGCTGCTATTCATCCACGAGCGGCTCGGACAGGGCGGTGTGTCCCCCTCCTTCGACGAGATGAAGGACGCGCTCGGCCTGAAGTCCAAGTCGGGCATCCACCGCCTCATCACGGGCCTTGAGGAGCGCGGCTTCATCCGCCGCCTGCCCCACCGCGCCCGCGCGCTGGAGGTCCTGCGCCTGCCCGAAGGGCTGGAGGCCGGCCGTGGCCGTCCGCCGCGCGCCAAGTTCCAGCCGAACGTCATCAAGGGCGACTTCGCCTTTGCCGGTCGCGAGGCCAACCCGGCGTCGGAGAATGTGCAGCTTCCGCTGTACGGCCGCATCGCCGCGGGCACGCCCATCGAGGCGTTGCGCGACAACTCGGCCTTCGTGGACATCCCCGCGGCCATGCTCGGCCTGGGCGACCACTACGCGCTTGAGGTCGCCGGTGACTCGATGGTGGAGGCCGGCATCCTCGACCACGACACGGTCATCATCCAGCGCTGCGACAGCGCGGAGAACGGCTCCATCGTCGTGGCCCTGGTGGACGACGCGGAGGTGACGCTGAAGCGGCTGCGCCGCAAGGGCAACACCGTCGCGCTGGAACCCGCCAACGCCGCCTACGAGACCCGCATCTTCGGCGCCGACCGCGTCCGGGTCCAGGGACGGCTCGTCGGTCTGGTGCGCAAGTACTGAGGGGACCGGGGCGTTACCGCCCCGCTCTGCCGCCCCCGCTTTATCGCCCGCTTGTCCAGGGCCTGTCCCCGCGTACGTCCCGAAGGCTTTCCACGCGTATGCCGGACGGCGACGCGTACAGCGCCTGCGCCCCATCCCGGCGCAGGCGCCAACGGTCGATCACCAGCGGCGCCCGGCACCCCCGCGCCGGAACCGCGGTGATCACCGCCTCAGCCAGCCCGCAATCCTCCGCTAAGGCGTCCGGTTCGCGCAGCAAGGCGACCGTGTGCCCCTCGATCCGGTAGACGCACCCCAGCGCATCGCACCGCATGCGGCCGTCCAGGCTGATCCCGGCAACCGGCCACACGCTGTCCGGCTCCTTGCGTCCATCACGGCGCAGCCAGGTTTCCGCCACATGCCCCTCGGTCTTGCCCGACAGGCTGAGCCGCCCCTCCGCGGTCCGCACGGCCATCACCTTGCCATCGCTGGAGACCAGGACGTCCGGGCGCGGCACCAGGGCCGGCGTGAGCATCCCCACCACCACCGGAACCAGCCCCAGCAGCCGCCAGCGCCCCGTCCAGATCAGCAGCCAGAGTCCGCCGAGCGACACGGCCACGAATCCCCAACTGGGCATGGCCGGCACCAGCATGGTGGAGCCTGGAAGGGCCGCCGTGAACTCCGCCGTCCAGATCACCAGCCGGTCGCCCCAGTTCATGGCGATCAGCGCCGGCTCCTCCAGACCGAAGGGCATCAGCAGGTAGGAGATCAGGCTCCAGGGCATGACCCACACCGTGGTCACCGGGATCGCCACCATGTTCGATAGGACGCCGTAAAAGGCGACCTGCTGGAAATGGTAAAGCGAGTATGGCGTGGTCGCCACCGTGGCCACGACGCTGGTGAAGGCGATTCCGCACAGATTGAGGACCGCGCGCCCGAACCAACCCAGCGCCTTCCGCCAGCGCGCCAGCGTGGGACTCACCACCTCGAACACGGAAATCAGCGCCACCACCGCGCCGAACGACATCTGGAAACTGGGGCCGAGCATGCCCTCCGGCTCCATGATGATCGTGACGATGCCCGCGAAGGCCACCAGCCGCATGCTGATCGGGAAGCGGTCGACGATGATCGCCCCCATGATCAGCCCGGTGGTCAGCACCGACCGGACGGTCGGCACCGGCGCGCCGACCAGCATCGTGTAGGCCAGCGCCGAAATGATCCCGAACACCGCCGCGATCTTCTTGATCGGCCAGCGCAGGGCGATCCACGGCACGAGCGCCAGCAGCGCACGGACCACCCAGAAGACGATGCCCGCCGCAATGCCCACATGCAGGCCGGAAATGGACAGAAGATGCGCCAGACCGCTGTCTCGAAAGGCCTTCATCATCGGCTCGGGAATCGCCACCTCTTCCCCGTTCAGCAGGGCGGCGGTGACGCTGGCCTCCACCGGGTCGGGAATCGCGCGCTGCACCCG
>JAEZPL010000656.1 GCA_023413605.1 Pseudomonadota bacterium | reverse complement strand
GTCTACATGGCGCTGTGCACGCTGGTCTTCCTGTATTCCTTCCGGCAGGCGCGGGTGCGGGGCGCGCTGCTCCAGACCGGGGAATGATACCGGGGAATGACAAAAGGCGCCCGCACTCGCCTCCATCCTCCAACCGTGGTAGCGTCCCGGCCCGTTTCGCCGCAACTCAGAGCGCTGCCATGAAGCCCGTCATCGCCGCCCCCATCACGCTTGCCGAAATCGCCGCCGCCCTGGGCGCGGAGGTCCACGGCGACGGGGCCGTCCGCATCGCCCGCGCCGCCCACCCGACGGAGGCCGCGGGGCCGGACGATCTGGCGCTCGCCATGGAAAAGGGGCTGGTGGAGGCGCTGGCCGACACCAAGGCCCGCGCCGCCGTGGTGGCGGAGGGGACGGAACCGCCCGCCAACATCCAGGGCTGGATCGCGGTGAAGCGCCCGCGCTTCGCCATGGCCGGCCTGCTGAACATCTTCGAGAAGCCGGTGCATGCCGAATCGGGCGTGCACCCCGCCGCCTTCGTGGCGCCGGACGCGACGCTGGGCGAGGGCGTGTCGGTCGGTCCCTTCGCCTATGTCGGGCCGAAGGCGGTGCTGGGTGACGGCGTGACCGTTCTGCCGCACGCCACGGTGGGGGCGGAGGCGGTGATCGGCAAGGACAGCCTGATTCATCCCGGCGCCCGCATCGGCGAGCGGGTGGTGATGGGCGAGCGCTGCATCATCCATCCCAACGCGGCGGTCGGCAACGACGGCTTCAGCTTCGTGACGCCGGAGCCGGGCAGCGTGGAATCGGCCAAGGCCACCGGCCGGGTGGTCGGCACCAACGTGCTGATCCACCGCGTGAATTCCATCGGCACGGTGGTGATGGGCGACGATGTGGAGGTCGGGGCCAGCGCCACCATCGACCGCGGCACGGTCACCGCGACCCGCATCGGATCCGGCACCAAGATCGACAACCTCGTGCAGATCGGCCACAACGTGGTGATCGGCACCAACTGCATGCTGTGCGGCCATGTCGGCATTGCCGGCAGCACGGTGATCGGCGACCGCGTGGTGCTGGCCGGCAAGGTCGGCGTGGCCGACCATGTGAAGATCGGCAACGACGCGGTGGTGGCGGCCAACTCCGGCGTCGGCACCGACATTCCGGCGAAGGCCGTCTACATGGGCTATCCGGCGGTGCCGCGCGATCGCGCCTTCGACCAGTACAAGGGGCTAGCCCGCCTGAAGCGCCTGTTCGCGGACGTGGCTGATCTTAAGAATAGGGTTCGGGCGCTCGACGGCCGCGCTAACGTCTCTGGCGGGACTCCGCTGGAGAGCACGGATGAGCGATCTGAAAAGTGACGTTCTGAGCATCATCGCCGACAAGGGCCGGGTGGAGCGCGATCGCCTCGCGCTTGATGCCCGGCTGGCCGACCTGGACATCGCCTCCCTCGACGTGATCGAGATCGTCTTCGCGCTTGAGGAGCGGTTCGGCATCGAAATCCCCTTCAACGCCAACGACGCCCGCAAGGAGTTCGACACGGTCGGCGACGTGGTGCGGGCCGTGGAGGCCGTCGTCGCCAAGCCCGCGGCCTGACCCATGGGCCTGCGGCGTGTCGTCGTCACCGGCCTGGGCGTCGTCTCGCCCATCGGCACGGGTGTAGCGGATTTCTCGGATTCCCTGTTCGCCGGCCGTTGCGGCATCGGCCCCCTCAGCCTCGTTCCCACGGAAAAGCTGTCGGTCCGCATCGCGGGGGAGGTGCGCGGCTTCGACCCAACGGCGCATTTCGACGCGCGGCGGCTCGGCCTGCTCGACCGCGGCAGCCAGTTCGCGCTGGTGGCCGCACGGCAGGCGGTGCAGGCGTCCGGGCTCGGCTTCGACGGGCCGCTGGGGCTGCGCACGGCGACGATCCTCGGCACCGGGGTCGGCGGCATCACCACGCTGGACGAGGGCTTCCACCGACTCTACGGCGAGGGCGCCCAGCGCCTGCACCCCTTCACCATCCCGCGCCTGATGGTCAGCGCGCCGACCGCGCAGGTCTCCATGGAATTCGGGCTGACCGGCCCGGCCTTCACGGCGTCCAGCGCTTGCGCATCGGCGGCGCACGCCATCGGACTGGCCTTCCAGATGGTCCGCGGCGGGCTGGTGGACGCCGCCGTCACCGGGGGAACGGAGGCCAGCCTGACCTTCGGCGCACTGAAGGGGTGGGAGGCCATGCGCATCGTCAGCCCGGACGGCTGCCGGCCATTCTGCGAGACCCGGAACGGCATGGTGCTGGGGGAGGGGGCCGCGGTGCTGGTGCTGGAGCCGCTGGACTCGGCCAAGGCGCGCGGCGCCCGCATCCTGGGCGAGATCGCCGGCTTCGGCATGTCGGCCGACGCCAAGGACATCACCGCCCCGGACGCCGAGGGCGCGGCCCGCGCCATGCGCGCCGCCCTGGCCGACGCGGGGCTGGAGGCGGACAGCGTCGATTACGTCAACGCCCACGGCACCGGCACGGCCGCCAACGACGTCACGGAGGCGCGGGCCATCCACGCCGCTTTCGGCGATCACGCCCGGCGGCTGATGGTGTCCTCGACCAAGTCGATGGTCGGTCATGCGCTGGGAGCGGCCGGCGCGCTGGAGGCCGCGGCGACCCTGCTGGCGCTGGAGCGTCAGGTGGTCCCCCCCACGGCGGGCGTGGAGCGCCCGGACCCGGCCTGCGCGCTCGATGTCGTTCCGCGCGACGCGCGGGAGGCGCGGGTGGAGGCGGCGCTGTCCAACTCCTTCGCGTTCGGGGGGCTGAACGCGGCGCTGGCGTTTCGGAGGGTGTAACAAAAGCGACGTTTTGCCCCCACCCTAACCCTCCCCCGCTTT
>JAEZPL010000650.1 GCA_023413605.1 Pseudomonadota bacterium | reverse complement strand
GGCGGTGGAGGCGGGGCGGCGACCGGAGGAGGAGGAGGAGGAGGAGGCGGGGCCGGAGGGTTCAGCCAACTGTTGAACTCGCCGCCGTAGGTGCTGTTGAACTTATCGGCGTCCCACAGGCTGTCGGGCGTCTGGGTGCCGCCGTACGCCTGGGCGATGGCGTACTGCGAGTACAGCGGGTCGCTGAAGTTGTTGCTCGACGGGTTGTAGTAGGACACGCCCTTGACGCGGAGGAACTGGCGCTGCTGGTCCGAGAGGTTGTCGTCCCAGACCGTCTCGATGTTCATCGTGTCGCCGGAACCGCCGGTCGGCGTCTTCGTCTGTCTCCAGGCCATGGCTACCTCCGCTTCAGGCGGTCAAAGGGGCTGCGCGTGCTGCGCGGCACCGTCGTTGGTTTAGCCGTCTGACCGGAGGTCACCAATGCACGCCCCTCCCCGCCGCCGAGCAGCAGGTATTGCAGGGCTTCCGCCACGTGGGAGTAGCGGTTCTTGTTGGGCTTCTCTTCGAAGCGCGGCACCTGCCCAAGCACCTGAAGACGGCGGTAGTGGTAGCCGCCGCCGCACGCCTTGCGCAGCATCTTGCAGCGGTTGGCGATCATGATCGACGGGCGCCCTTCGACCAGCCGGCCGAAGGCTTCGTTCACCGCGTCCACCCGGATGCTGAAGTCGTTGGTGGTGGCCGGGAAGACCAGAATGCCGAGCGCCCGCATGGTCATGAACGGGGTTTCCTCGTCGGTCTGCACGCGGATGTCGCCGGCCGGATCGCCGGTGCCGAGCAGCAGCTTCTGCTCCCGCCGGCTGTTCAGCACCCAGGGGAACTTCTCCGCGAGCAATTGCTTCACCAGCGCGCCGTGCCGCTTGGCGCCCATGTCCTTCGAGCAGATTTCGAACAGGATGACCCAGCGCCCGTTGATCTTCTGGGCGAACACCGTGGCCGGGGTCAGGCCGTAGTCCTGGCCGATGTAGACCGGCAGCCCGTCGAACGGCTCGGGATCGAAGCCGGGCGGGCTGTGCATCTCTTCCTGATACTGGTCGTAGATCGGCTTGCCGTCTTCGATGTTGCCGAGACGGTTCATCACGTAGATGTCGATCCAGGTCTTGGTCTTGCCGCGGATCAGGTTGTCGTAGTAGTCAGGCCGCAGGTACTTGTGGTTCTCGCCCCTGGGGTTGAGCCGGTAGCCGATCAGTTTGGCGTTCTTGCCGACCCCCTCCTTGACCTCTTCCATGGCCGGCGGCTGGGTGAAGAACTCCCAGTTGTCGGGCTTGACGAGCATGAGCAGTTCGCTCTCGTCCATCCATTCCGGCGGTGGGCTTTCTCCAGAGAGCAGCGGCCACCAGTGGTCGTCGTCCGGGCTGTTGGTGTCCATGATGACGCCCGCCCAGCGAGAACCGCCGTCGCGCATAGAAGGAAAGCGACCCACACGGCTCGTGGCGCCATCAATGATCTCCTTCGGGACTTCGCGGGCTTCGTTGATCCAGGCTCCAGTCAGTTCCAGCGACAGGAGCTTCTTCACGTCATCCGGCCGGTCGAGCGCCAGGAAGATCACCTCCAGGTCGATGCCGAAGCGGGTGATGTGGTGGGTGTAGGGCGGCGACCAGTTGAAGGCCCCGTAGACCTCTTCGGGATACCAGTCGAGCCACGTCTTGATGGTGGTGGTCTTCAACTCGGGTGCCGTGTTGCGGATCACCGCCCAGCGGGCGCGGCGCGGGTTGCGGTCGGAGGGCGGCTTGGTCTTGTCCCTGGGCCATTCCTCCAGGGTGCGGCGCATGACCTCGACGGCGCAGGTCACCGACTTGCCGGAACCGATCGGTCCCCGGAGGCCGCGTACGAAGGACGTGGACAGCAGGAAGCGCTTCAGCGTGTTGCCATCCGGCCGGTATTCGAAGACCGCCATCAGGAGAGCCAGCAGAGGAAGCCGTAGACGACCACGGTGCCGGTGAGGCAGAAGGCCCAGGCGGCGATGCCCAAGCCGAGCAGGACGGCGAGGCGGATGAGGCGCGGCAGCTTGCGGTGCGGAATCATGCCAGCTTGGCGTCCACGGCGCGCTTGATCATCGTCTCGGCGGTCTTGCGGAGCAGGCTGTCGATGTACTTGTCGGCCTCGGCAATCGTGCAGTGCTCCGGCGGGCAGCCGGCGGCGCGCAGGTTGCGCAGCGCCACCACGCGCAGGCGCTGGCGGTCCTGCCAGGAGAGATCGGTCGCCACGTGGTCGTGCGGCGCTCCGATCAGCACCTGGGGCAGTTCATCGTCCAGGTTTTGCGGTTCCGGCTCGGGCTCATGCAACGGCTGGCCCGGCAGCCACAGCTTGCTCATCAGCATCTCCAGGCGGGTGCCTGAAGGATGCGGCGGCAGTGGTCCCCGCTTGTATGCACGCCGTTGACAACAAGTCACCTTGCCAATTCAGGACGGTTTTTCTACAACAGAGGATTGATGCGCTGGCGCGGGAACGGCGAATTCAGAGAACAAAGGGGATAATGATGTCGGAAAACGATATTGATGGCATCTGGGCTGACGACCTGTTGAACCGGCGCCAGGATGCTGATTTCCTTGAGAAATTCCTTCTGAACCGAATTGATGAGAGAAAAGCACGCGGAACCACCCGTTCATACGTTTTGAGCCTGGATGCAGGTTGGGGGCATGGCAAGAGCTTTTTCCTCGATCGGTTCGGTAAACAATTGGCGGCACAAGGCTACATTGTCGCCAACATGAACGCATGGAGTGACGATCATGCAGACGACCCGTTGATTGCGGTTATTGCAGCGATCGATCAGGCGCTTGCTCCACATATCCAAAACGACGTGAAGGCAAAGGAAAGATGGCGGGCCGTGCTTCGAACTGGAACCGCTGTTGCTGCCGCAGCGGCCAAGGGTGCGGCGAAGCTCTGGCTCGGGAAAATTATTGGGACCGGCGTGGACGAAATAAATGAATATCTTGAAGTTTCTCAATCACAGAAGGAAGATGCTGTCAAAAAGGGAGTAGAATTGGCAACTTCTGCTATTGACAAGAAAGCTGGTCAGTTACTTGAACGATTTAAGG
>JAEZPL010000582.1 GCA_023413605.1 Pseudomonadota bacterium | reverse complement strand
GCTGTGCGGTGGCCTATTTCCTGGCCAGCGATCCCAGCTTTGCCGGCTCCGTCGCGGTGGTGGAGCGCGACCCGACCTACCAGCGGGCGTCCTCGGCCCTGTCGGCCAGTTCGATCCGCCAGCAATTCTCCACCCCGGCCAACATCGCGCTGTCCCGTTTTGGCCTGTCCTTCATCCGCAACGCGGCGGAGCATCTGTCGGTGGACGGCGACCCGGTGGACCTCGGCCTGCGGGAGCCGGGCTATCTCTACCTCGCGACCGAGGCCGGGGCCGGCATCCTGCGCCAGAACCACGCCATCCAGCGCGGCTGCGACGTGGATGTGGCGCTGCTGTCGCCCGAAGACCTGTCGGCACGCTTCCCCTGGCTGTCGGTGGACGGCATCGCGCTGGGCTCGCTGGGGCTGTCCGGCGAGGGCTGGTTCGACGGCTACAGCCTGATGCAGGCCTTCCGCCGCAAGGCGAAGGCGCTGGGCGTCACCCTGCTGACGGGCGAGGTGGTCGGGGTTGAAGTCTCCGGCGAGCGCGTCATCGCCGTTTCGCTGGCCGATGGTAGGCGCCTGTCCTGCGGGGTCGCGGTCAACGCCGCCGGACCGCAGGCGCGCCGCATCGCCACCCTGGCCGGCGTGGACCTGCCTGTCTCGGCGCGCAAGCGCTGCGTCTTCGTGTTCGACTGCCGCGAGGAACTGCCCAGCTGCCCGCTGGTGATCGACCCGTCCGGCGTCTGGTTCCGGCCGGAGGGCCGGCAGTTCATCTGCGGCGCACCGCCGCCCACCGATCGCGACCCGGACACCGACGACCTGACGGTCGAGCACGACCTGTTCGACGAACGGATGTGGCCGGCGCTGGCCACCCGCGTCCCGGCCTTCGAGGCGATCAAGGTCACCAACGCCTGGGCCGGCTTCTACGAATACAACGACGTGGACCAGAACGCGGTCATCGGTCCGCATCCGGAGATCCGCAACCTGCTGTTCTGCAACGGCTTCAGCGGCCACGGCCTGCAACAGGCGCCGGGCGTCGGCCGCGGCCTTGCCGAACTGATCGCCCACGGCGCCTACCGCAGCCAGGACCTGTCGGTCTTCGGTTACGAACGGTTGCGGGAAAACCGACCCCTGCTGGAAACCAACATCATCTGAGAAGGGGCATCATCTGAGAAGGGGCATCGTCTGACGGAACGCCCGGCCACGGCCGCGGTTGATGGGAGTGAGCATTCCGAACGGAGCATGAGGCCCGGAGATGAAGCAATCCCACACCGAAGAGACCGTCAAGCACACCGACGACCAGCAGAACACCGGCAACCACAAGAAGCCGGACGCCCCCGATGCCAAGGGCGCCGACCGCTTCGGCGGCACCCGCAAGGGCGCGGAAAACGTGGAGAAGGGGCAGAAGTAAAGCCCCGGTCGCCTCTCCGCCACGCCATTCCCTTCCGTGGGAACGGCGGCGGGGAGGCGCCCCTTCCCCCGCCCTCTATTTCCCGGACTTCATCCGTTCCGTCTGGTGCTCGATAGGCTTCAGCATGTTGCGGGAGGCGTGCATGGCGATATCCAGAAGGCGCGCGCTCGCGTCGAACCACGCGCGCATCGCCTCGTTCGCCATGCGGCCCTGTGCCTGCGCAATGGAGCGTGGATCGCGGGCGCGGGCGAGTTCCTGGGCGCCTTGAACGCTGGCCCGCCACGTCGTTTCCGCCCATTGGGTCCAGACCCGACCGACCTCGCTGGAGGTGGAGGCGGCGACGCCCGGAAGGGACGCAAGCGTTTCGAGCCCGCCGGTCATTGGCGTGGCCATCGGCTTGGCGCCGACTGACATGGCGATGGCGGCCGTCTGCCGGGACCCGCGCAGCATGGCGTCCGCGCCCGCGCGAATGCCGGTCTCGGCGCCGGTATTGGCAAGGCGCGGCATGTCCTCGATCACAGCCTTTGGCACCATCTTTCCGGCGGTCTCCGCAATGGCGGCGCTCGCCTCACGAACCGAACTGGTTTCGGCGGTCTTGGGCGCAGCTTGAGGCGCGGCCTGGGGGGCGGCCTTGGCGCTGGGAGCGGCCTGCTCGGGTTCCCGCGTGCGGGCGTCGGCGATCTCGGCACGGCCCGCTTCCATCCGGTCGGCCACCGCCTGCGCCTCTTCCCCGCTCAGCACCTTGCGGATGGCGGGAAGCAGTTCCTTGCGCTCGTCGCGGATGTGCTGCTGGAAGACCCGGCGCAGTTCGGTCACCTTGGGCGCAAAGCCTGCGTCATCCTTGGGCATGCGCTCCAGTTCACCCAGCAGCTTGCGGGTCTGCCTGTTGTCGGCGATGGCATCGGCCACAAGGCCCTTCAGTTTCTCATGGCGGCGCAGCGCCGGGAACAGGTGCTTTTCCTCAAGCTCGATCTGCAGGTCCAGTTCGTCCCTCAGGTCGGCCAGCAGCCGCTCGCGCGTCTTCACGGCACGCACGGTCGTGTCGGCAAGCTTGGCGAACAGTTCATTCGCCTTGGCCGGCGCTGCCTGGATCAGTTGCGCGATGGTCATGGTCTATCTCCTCGTCCAAGCGTTTGCCGCAGCGCAAAGCGCTCATGTTGCGCTGCGGCATTCTTTCTGAACCTCGGTCAAGGGAAAAGAGTTCCCGAAACCCTTCGTTTTGATGGGATATCGGTTGAGAACATCATTTGGACGAAGGACTTGCGCCGGCCGGGGGCTGCGTGCCACATCCCGATCCGTCGTCCTTTTCACCGCCGGTGCCCCGCCATGGCGCACGCCATGTTCAAACGTTACAAGGTGCTGTTCACCCGCCCCCTGCCCGGCCTGCGCCCTGGCCGGCCGGAGCGCGACGCGATGGTCGAACGGCTGAAGCGCTTCGCCAGCCAGAACGGCATGGCCGGCGACCTGCACGCCATCGCCCCCAACGCCGGGTTCGGCATCCTGGAAATCCAGTGCACGGAAAAGCTGGCGCGCAGGCTGAGCGACCTGTCGGAGGTCGAATCCGTGCTGGACGCGTAACGTCCCTCTATCTCCCGTCCAGTTGACAGGGGTAACGGGCTGCGGCGGCGGCACAACTGGCCATCTGCCGTGTTTCACAGCAGAGACGCCGTTAGGAGCCCTTTAGGAGCCTGTTTCCCATGAACCCGCGGTTGCTCGCCGAGGTGCTGGAGCCCGTGCTGAACGCCGCCGAGGAGGACGACGCGGCGGTGCTGGAGGCTGTCAACCTCTCGGCCGAAGCCCTGGCGGCACTGGGTGCCGTCATCCTCGACCGCAACGGAAAGCCCGCCGACGGCGTATCCGACGAACGCGCGGTCGTCGCCGCGCTGAACACCCATGCCCAAACCCTGATGCAATGCGGCCGGCTCGACGACGTTGTGGAGGCGCTGCAACTGGCCGAGCGGATCGGCCGCCTCGGGCGCCTGCCCCATCACCCGCGCATGTCTGACGGCTAACTCCGACTGGACGGGCGAGAGGAACACCGCAGCCACACCGTTGTTGTGCGAAGCCGAGCCGCCAACACCGGAGACGTGCCTTGCCGACCGCGCCGAAACCCAACGCCTTCCCCGGTCCGATCGAGGGTGAGGCTCTGTCGCTTCTCCAGGACTCCCTGCTGCCGGACTATCTGACCAGCCGGCGCTGGTACGCCGCGAAGGATGCCGGGACACCCCGCGTGCGCATCGTGGACGCCCTGCCTCTGCCGCTGGCTTCCGGCTCCGCGCAGCTTTGCCTGCTGCGGGTCGAACCGCCGGGGCGGGACCCGCAGCTCTACCAGCTTCCCCTTGTGCTCGATCGTGGCGGTCGGGTTGATCCGAAGGACCCCTTCACCATCGCCGGCCCGGAGGAGTTGCCCTGGGCGGGATCCTTGCGCGACGGCTACGGCGACGAGGAGGTGGTGCGCGCCCTGCTGGAGGGTATTCACAGGGACACCGGCGATGCCGGCGGCCTGACCTTCCGGCGCAGCCGCGCCTTCGCCGGCCTCGCCGACGCGCTGGGCGAAGGCGTGTCGCTGCGTTGGGCGGGGGTGGAGCAGTCCAACACCTCCGTCATGGTCGGCGACGCCGCCATCCTGAAGGGCCTGCGCAAGCTGGAAACCGGCATCCATCCGGAGTTGGAGGTCGGCCGCTTCCTGACGGAGGTCGCGGGTTTCCGCAACACGCCCCCGCTGCTCGGCTGGGTGGAGCGGTCCGGCAACGGGGAGACGGCGGCCCTGTGCATCCTGCAAGGGCTGGTGCCGGACTGCGAGGATTCCTGGAGCCACGTCACCACCCGGCTGAACGCGCGTATGGAGCGCTTCGACGACCGCAGCGACGACGACATTGCGCTGATGGCCTTCATGCGCCGGCTCGGCCGCCGCACGGCGGAGATGCATCGGGCGCTGGCCACGCCCAGCGACGATCCGGCCTTCACCCCGGAACCGGTCACCCCCGGCATGCTGACGGACTGGGCGGACGGCGTGCGGCGGCTGGCCCGCCGCGTGCTGGACCAGCTTCGCGACGCCGCCCCCGGCCTGGAGCCGGAAATCGGCGCCTACGCCGCCTCGCTGGCCGACAGCGAAGGAACGGTGATGCGGCAGATCGATGCGCTCACCCCCGCCGGCGCGGACTTCTGCGCCATGCGCCTGCACGGCGACTATCACCTGGGGCAGGTGCTGGCCGCCAAGGACGACGTGTTCATCGTCGATTTCGAAGGCGAGCCGATGCGCCCGCTGGCGGAGCGGCGGGCCAAGCACTGCATCCTGCGCGACGTGGCGGGGATGCTGCGCTCCATCGCCTATGCCGCGGCAGCGGCGCGCGACAGCCTTCCCGCCGGCCTGGACGAGACGGCCCGCTCCGCCCGCGAATCCTGGCTCTCCTGGTGGGAGGGGGAGGCGTCGTCCTGCTTCGTCTCCGGCTACCGGGAAGCCATCGGCGATTGTCCCGGCTATCCCCGCGATCCGGCGGTGGCGTCGCAGCTTTTGAAACTTTTCCTTCTGGAAAAGGCCTTTTACGAGGTCGGGTACGAGTTGGCGAACCGGCCGAAGTGGGTGGGGATTCCGCTGGCCGGGGTGATCGGCATCCTTGGGGCCGACGCCGGACCGGATGTGGCCGACCGCGTGTCCGGCCCGGTCGGGCAGTCGGCGCCCGGAGCCACCCGCACCGGGGAAGCCCGCGCCCACGCCATGCCCTTCGGCGCGCAGGTGCTGCCGGACGGGTCGGTGCGCTTCGCCCTGTGGGCGCCCAACGCCGAGCATGTCTCCCTGTGGCTGGAGGACACCCAGGCCCTGCTGCCGATGGTGCGGCGAAGCGACGGCTGGTTCGAATGGACGACGGCCCAGGCGCAACCCGGCACGCGCTATCTGTTCGAACTGCCGAACGGGCACCGCGTGCCCGACCCCGCCTCCCGCCATCAGCCGGAGGACGTGCACGGGCCGAGCGAGGTCATCGACCCCACCGTCTACCCCTGGAAGGACGAGGCCTGGACCGGCCGCCCCTGGCACGAGACGGTGCTGTACGAACTGCACGTCGGCACCTTCACCCCGGACGGCACCTTCCTGGCCGCCATCGACAAGCTGGACGAGCTGGTGGAGCTGGGCGTCACGGCCATCGAGCTGATGCCGGTGGCGGACTTCCCCGGCGCCCGCAACTGGGGCTATGACGGGGTGCTGCCCTTCGCGCCCGACGCCGCCTACGGCCGGCCGGAGGATCTGAAGGCCCTGGTGGACGCCGCCCACGCCAAGGGACTGATGGTCTTCCTGGACGTCGTCTACAACCATTTCGGGCCGGAGGGAAACTACCTCAACGCCTACGCCAGCGCCTTCTTCACCGACCGGCACAAGACGCCCTGGGGCGACGCCATCAACGTGGACGGGCCGCGCAACGCCAACGTCCGCGACTACTTCATCCACAACGCGCTCTACTGGATCGAGGAATTCCACATGGACGGGCTGCGTTTCGACGCGGTCCACGCCATCCTCGACGACAGCGACCGACTGTTCCTCCAGGAGTTGGCGGAGCGCGTGCAGGACGCGGTGCGCGGCAAGCGGCACGTCCACCTCGTCCTGGAGAACGATGAGAACGAGGCGCACCTGCTGGAGCGCCACCCGGAGGGCGACCCGCGCTGGCACACCGCGCAGTGGAACGACGACCTGCACCACAGCCTGCACGCCGCGGCCTCCGGCGAGGCCAGCGGCTATTACGCCGACTACGCCGGCGACGCCGTGAAGCTGGCCCGCGCCCTGGCGGAGGGCTTCGCCTTCCAGGGCCACGCCTCCTCCTACCGTGGCGGCGGGGCGCGCGGGGAACCGTCGGGGCATCTGCCGCCCACCGCC
>JAEZPL010000564.1 GCA_023413605.1 Pseudomonadota bacterium | reverse complement strand
TTGCCGATCTGGTAGAAGTCCTCGAAGATCAGATGCATGCGGTCGCGCGGAATGCCGGGGCCGGTGTCTTGGATCTTGATGGCGATGCCCTGCCGGCCTGTGCGGCAGGCCAGCCGGATGACGCCGGTGGGCGTGTATTTCAGGGCGTTGTTCAGCAGGTTGCGCACGATGCGTTCCAGCATCGCCGGGTCGGTCGTCACCCGCACGTCGCAGGACGACACGCGGAAGGACAGCCCCTTGGCCTCGGCCTCCACCCGCAAATCCTCGCTGATGCGGTTCAGGAAGGGGGCGAGATCCACCTCGGCCAGCTGCGGGCGGGTCACGCCCGCCTCCAGCATGGCGATGTCCATCAGGGAGTTCAGCATGCGCTGCGTCGCCTCGAAGGCGTCGCGGGCGGAGTCGGCCAGCTTTCGCAGGATCGGCGCCTCCGCCTGCTCCCCGATCATATGCAGGTAGATGCCCAGCGTTTGCAGCGGCTGGCGCAGGTCGTGGCTGGCGGCGGCGAGGAAGCGGGATTTGGCGGCGTTGGCCTCCTCCGCCTCGGCCCGCGCCTTGGCGAGCGCGCCGTAGCTGCGGCGCAGCTCCGCCATGCGGTGGCGGTCCTGCAGGACGGAGTTGATGATGGCGACCAGCAACATGGCGATGATCACCCCCGCCACCAGAACCGCCAGGGGCATGGGGCTGCCGGTGCCGGCCTCGAACCCGGGGGTGCTGGCAATGCGCAGGGTCCAGGCCCGGCCGAACACGTCGATGCGCCGGGTCTCGACGAACCTTGGTGTCTGGTGGGACACCTTCTCGAACAGCAGCGCGTCCGGTGCCACGTCCGTCCCGTCGTAGATCCGGACGTCCAGATCCTCCGCAATGCCGTCCTTCATGATGGGCCGCATCAGGTCGTTCATGCGGAAGGGGCTGTAGACGAAACCGATCAGCGCCTCGTGCCGGTCGGCGGGCGTTTCCAGCGGGTGCGCCCGGTCGTAGGCCGGCAGGTAGATCAGGAAGCCGGCCTGGACGTCCTCCTCCGTCTCCTGCACCAGCGTGACCTTGCTGGTGGCCGCCGCGGCGCCGAGGTTGCGCGCGCGTTCCATGGCGGCGCGGCGCTTCGGTTCGGCGTGCATGTCGAAGCCGAAGGCGCGCAGGTTGCGGCTGGCGAAGGGTTCGATGTAGACGATCGGGAAATATTCGGAGCGCGGGCTGTCCGGCGTCACGCGGTAGGTGTAATAGCCCTCGGCGCGCACGGCGGCTTCGTGCAGCGCCAGGTCGGCGGCCTTCACACGCTTGGCGAAGCCGATGCCCTGGATGCCGGGATAGCGGTCCTCCACGTTCAGGCCGGCGACGTAGGTCCGCCATTCGGTCCGGCTGACGCGTCCGCCCGCCACGTCGACCAGCGCGACGCCGCCGCGCAACACCTGTTCGTAGGTGTCCATCCGCGAGGCGATGTCGTTGGTCAGGTCGCGCGCCCGCGCCCGGAAGCGCGAGTCGGCCTGCCGTTCGATCTGGTCGTTCAGCAGCCACCAGGCCATGCCCGTCAGCAGCAGGCTGAGCCCGAACACCACCCAGCTTTCCCAGGAACGGAACCTGCGAGCCCGCGGCCGGGCTTCCGGTAAGGGCGCGACCATGGTCAGACGGATGCCCCCCGCGATGCGGCGGCCTCGCGCAGGGCCTTGCCCAGCACGGCCTGCAGATGGGGCGGCAGCACCGGCTTCTGCAGGATGGTCAGCCCGCGGGCGTGCGCCTCCCGCAGCCCTTCGGTGGACGTGTCGCCGGTGATGATGACGCCGGGCACGATGGCGCCGACCAGATCGCGGATGCGGTCGATGGCCTGCACGCCGGTGCGCCCTTCGCGCAGGCGGTAGTCGGCCAGGATCGCGTGCGGTGCCTCGTCGATCGCGGACAGGCGCTCCACCGCCTCGCCCTCGCTTTCCGCGGCGATGACACGGTAGCCCCACATTTCCAGCAGCAGGTTCAACGCCTGCAGCACGCTCCGCTCGTCGTCGATCACCATGACGAGCTTATCCTGCGCTTCGTCGCTCGCATGAGTCACGGTCTGTCGGTCCATCCGTCCGAAAATCCGGTCATTGGGATTCCGGGTGGTCGAAACGTCAACAACCCGTTCGTCAAAAATGCCCCATGGGGTTCTCTTCCGGGGGCGTGGTGTTTAGCACAAGGGGTCTTTCGTTTGGTCAGAGCAATTGTCCTATTACCTCCAATGCGCGACGGTCGTTGGACGCGACAAAGCCCTGCGGGATCAATCCCTTTCATCAAAGCCATTGTGAAGCCGTGACGCTTCGTCCATTCTCCGGCCCTTCGATCAGTCCTATGACCTTCTTTTGGACGACCACGATTTTCGGGCGGCGGCAATGACGGGCGAACGCATTTATCTGTACGACACCACGCTGCGCGATGGTGCGCAGACCCAGGACGTGGATTTCTCGGTTGCCGACAAGATCGCCATCGCCCGCGACCTCGATCGGCTTGGGATCGACTATGTGGAGGGCGGCTGGCCCGGCGCCAACCCGACCGACGACGAGTTCTTCGCCCAGGCGCCCGAGCTGAAGCGCTCGACCTTCACCGCCTTCGGCATGACCCGCCGGCCGGGGCGCAGCACGGCCAACGACCCGCAGCTGTCGGCCCTGATCCACTCCAAGGCCCGCGCGGTCTGCATCGTCGGCAAGACCTGGGACTTCCACGTGGACGTGGCGCTGGCCATCCCGCGGGAGGAGAACCTGGAGCTGATCGCCGACAGCATCGCCGCCCTGAAGGCCGCCAAGGGCGAGGCGCTGTTCGACGCGGAGCATTTCTTCGACGGCTACAAGCGCAACCCGGCCTACGCGGCTTCCTGCATCAAGGCCGCCTACGAGGCGGGGGCGCGCTGGGTCGTGCTGTGCGACACCAACGGCGGCACCCTGCCGCACGAGATCGACGAGATCGTCCGTCAGGCGATCGAGGAGCACGGCATCCCAGGCGACCGCCTGGGCATCCACTGCCACAACGACACGGAGAACGCGGTCGCCAATTCGCTGGCGGCGGTGCGCGCGGGCGTGCGGATGGTGCAGGGGACCATCAACGGGCTGGGCGAGCGCTGCGGCAACGCCAACCTCGTCTCCCTCATCCCGTCGCTGATGCTGAAGATGGGCTGCGACGTCGGTATCCGGGCGGAAGACCTGCCGCTGCTGACCGAGATCAGCCGCAAGTTCGACGAACGGCTGAACCGCGCGCCGAACCGCCACGCCCCTTACGTCGGCGCCAGCGCCTTTGCCCACAAGGGCGGCCTGCACGTCTCCGCCGTGGAGAAGGACCCGTCCTCCTACGAGCATGTGACGCCGGAATCGGTCGGCAACCGCCGGCAGATCGTCATGTCCGACCAGGCCGGCCGGTCCAACGTCATCGCGCGGCTGCGCGAGATGGGCATGGCCGTGGACCCGAAGGACGCGCGGCTGAACCTCCTGCTCGACCTCGTGAAGCAGCGCGACACGGAGGGCTACGCCTACGACACGGCCGAGGCCAGCTTTGAACTGCTGGTCCGCCGCGAACTGGGCGAGGTGCCGGACTATTTCACCCTGAAGCGCTTCCACGTCACGGACGAGCGCCGCTACAACGCCAAGGGCGAACTGGTGGTGGAGTCCGAGGCGGTCGTCCGCGTCGTCGTCGGCGGCAAGGAATACCACGAGGTGGCGTCGGGCAACGGCCCGGTGAACGCGCTCGACACCGCGATGCGCAAGGCGCTGGAGCCGCTGTACCCGCTGCTGAACGGTGTGAAGCTGTCCGACTACCGCGTGCGCATCCTGGCCGCGAAGGACGGAACCCGCGCCATGCCGCGCGTGCTGATCCGTTCCCAGAACGGCGACGGGTCGGAATGGTCCACGCTGGGCGTGTCCACCAACATCATCGAGGCGTCGATGGAAGCCCTGGTGGACAGCTACACCTTCAAGCTGTTCAAGGGCGGTGCGGCCCCGCGTCGGTGAAAAAGCCCTTCTCCCCTCTGCGGAGAAGGGTTGGGATGAGGGGGCGGCCGAAGGCCGATAAAACCTTTCCTCATCGGCAGCGTTTTCCCCTCACCCTAACCCTCTCCCACCCTGTCTTTCGGGGGCGGGGAGAGGGAACAAGCGTGCAAGTTGATTGAGTGACATGACCTCCGGCAAAGATCCCAACCGCCCGTCCGTCCTGGGCGGCCCGACCATCATCCTCGTCCAGCCGCAGCTGGGTGAGAACATCGGCGCCTGTGCGCGGGCCATGCTGAACTGCGGGCTGACCGAGCTGCGGCTCGTCAAGCCGCGCGACGGCTGGCCGAACGAGAAGGCCGTGGCCGCGGCGTCGGGCGCCGACCTCGTGCTCGACGGGGCGAAGCTGTACGAGACGACGGCGGAGGCGGTGGCCGACCTGAACGTCGTCTTCGCGACCACCGTGCGCACCCGCGGCATGATCCAGGAGTTCGTCACGCCCCGCGTCGCGGCGACGGAACTGCGCGCCCACGTCGACGCCGGCCACAAGACCGGCGTGCTGTTCGGGCCGGAGCGCACGGGCCTCGTCAACGACGACCTGACGCTGGCGGAAAAGCTGATCACGGTGCCGTTGAACCCGTCCTTCTCCTCGCTGAATTTGGCGCAGGCGGTGCTGCTGATCGGCTACGAGTGGTTCCAGACCGGCGAGGTCCCGCCCGACCGTGTCCTGCACACCGGCCAGACGCGGCTGGCCACCAAGGCGGAGCTGCTGAACTTCTTCGATCATCTGGAAGGCGACCTGGACCGCACCGGCTTCTTCACCACGCCGGAAAAGCGCCCCTCCATGGTCCGCACCCTGCGCAACGCGCTGGAGCGCATGCAGATGACCGAGCAGGAGGTGCGCACCTTCCACGGCGTGATCGCCGCCCTGACCGGCCGGCGCAAGGGCGAGCCGTAACCGCCCTTCAACCGCATTTCATATGGGGGCATTCCCGGCCTATACTGCCCCCATGGAATACACCCTCCAGCAGATGGACGTGGGCCTCGTTCTGCTCGACGGCGACCGGCGCGTGGTGTCGGTCAACGCCGCGACGGAGCGCATGGTCGGCCGAGGCCGTCCGCTGCTGGGAACCTGCCTGCACGACCTGCACCCGGCGGCCAACCGGGCCAAGGTCGACCTGCTGCTGGCCGCCGCCCACGACCTGGAATCGCCGGCCGCCGCCCGTTCCATGATGGTGGCGCTGCCCGGCCGCACGGTCATCGTCAAAGCCACGACTCTGCCGCAGGGGCCGCAGGGCGGCGCTGCCGTGCTGGCGCTGATGCTGTTCGAGGTCGGCAAGCCGGGTGCCACTTCCGATTCTCCTCCATCGGAAACCGTCCCCGAACCGGCGGAACCGCTGGTGAAGCTGCCCATCACGACGCGGCAAGGCGTGGTTCTGCTCGATCCGATGGACGCCGTCTATGTCCAGGCCAACGGGCATTACACGACGGTCTGCACAGCCGATGGGGCTTACTTTTGCTCGCTGTCGCTGTCCGATCTGGAAGCGCGTCTCGACGCGCGGCAGTTCGTGCGGGCGCACCGCGGCTACCTCGTCAACCTGCGCCACGCCCAGGCCATCGACCGCAGCGACGGCCGCGCCGCCTTCGTCATGGCCGCCCCCGGCGCGCCCCGCGTCCCCGTCAGCCGCGGGCGCATCGAGCGGCTGAAAAGGCTGCTGGCCCTCTGACGCCGAACCATTCGTGCGCCGAACCGTCCGTTCACGACGCCCGCCGACCGTTCGTGCAACGTGGCTTGCACCGGGACAGCCAGTCCGCGATCAGGAAAGCCGACGCATCCTCTTCGCCGGGAACACGAACCGTGGACGCCACCGACACCCCCGACCGCTACGTCTCCTTCAAGGGCATCGACTGCGAGGGCAATTCGCGCCGCATCATCGAACGGCTGCGCCTGCACATCGACGACCCGGCCAAGACCAATGCCTTCTGGGAACGCTTCAAGGAGAAGCTCGCCGTCGCCGACGACCCGCTGAAGCGGCAGGCGGACGGGCTGTGCCTGCTCTGCGCCAACGTCTATTACATCGCCGACCTGTTCGAGGAGCATGAGGACGAGGACGGGCTGGCGATGCTGCGCAAGCTGGAGGACGAGTGCTGCTGACGGCTCAGCGCTTGCTGCTCGCCTTGCCGTCCGCCTTGCCGGTGCCGGTCCCCGCATAGGCCACGCGCCAGACCGAGCCCAGACTGTCGGCGATCAGCAGGCTGCCGCCCTTGCCGATCGCCACTCCCGCGGGGCGCCCCCACACCAGGGGTCGGTCGTCTTCACCGGGGATGCGGAAGCCGCTGGCGAAGACCTCGTAGCCGCCGGTGGGCTTCTTGCCGTCGAAGGGCACGAAAACGACGGTGTAGCCCACCGGTTCCGACCGGCTGGAGGAGCCGTGCAGGGCGACGAAGGCGCCGTTGCGGTACTTGGCCGGCCCGTTCAGCCGGTCGGCGAAGACCATGCCGAGCGGCGCCGAATGCGCTTCGAACAGCATGTCCGGCGCGATGGTCCGGCCGACGAGGTCCGGCCGCTTGTCCGCGAAGTCCGGTTGCGGGTTGGGGCCGGCGTAGGCGTAGGGCCAGCCGTAGAATCCCTCCGGCTCGATGCGCGTCAGGAAGTCCGGGGCCAGTCCGTCGCCCAGCCCGTCGCGCTCGTTCACCACGGCATAGAGGTCGCTGGTGCCGGGCCGGAACGCCATGCCCACCGGGTTGCGCAGGCCGGTGGCGAAGGTGCGCGGCTCGCCGCCGTCGATCGGGAATTCCTGGATGGTGGCCCGCGGTTCCTCCTCCTCCGCGAGGTTCGCGGCGGAACCGATGCCCACGTAGAAGCGCTTGCCGTCCGGCGCGATGACGAGGGAGCGCGTGTCGTGCCCGTCCCGGCCGCCCAGCGCGCCCGGCGGGGTCAGGCGCTGGCGCTCGCCGGGGGCGGCGGTGGCGCCCTCCCGCCATGGCAGGCGCCACACCGCCTCCACGTCGGCGACATAGACGAAGCCCTCGTGGAAGGCGAGCCCATAGGGCTTGTCGAAGCCCGCCGCCCACAGCCACGCTTCCTCCGCCTCGCCCTTGCTGTCGATATCGCGCAGCAGGGTCAGGGTGCCGGGCCTCTGCTGCGCCACCAGCACGCTGCCGTCGGGCAGGACCAGCAGGTTGCGGGCGTTCTCCACATGGTCGCGGAACAGCGTGACGCGGAAGCCCGGCGGCACCTTCAGCGGCTGTTTGGCCGGCCGGTCGACGGGAACCGGCTTGTTGGAGACGGAAGGAGTGGCGTTGGCTGCTGGCAGGTCTCCCGCCTTCAGGTGGACGGTGTCGCCGACCGTCCGCGCCGGTTCCTGCCCGAGCGCGGGCCCCGTGAACAGGACAAGCGCGAGGCACATCCGGGCGAATCCGCTGGTCATCGTTCCCCGTTGGTTGTTTGAAACCGCAAAACCCTGATCGATAACCGGCGAAATGGCTCATGCGCACGCCACGCCTGCGGCCATAGCGCTTTTTCGTCGCAAAGGCTTTCCAACCATCGCCGTGCGAGCGGCCTGCGCTGATCTTGCTTTGTTCCCCTGTGTTGCCGTACCATCGAACCGTCGACGCCCGCACTTCGTCTTGCATCCGCGCGCCTTCGCCATTCCCGTCCATTTCCCTCGCTGTTTCCCGTGCAACACATCCTCTTCGTGCGTTGCACGATGTTGCATTGGTTAATGCGGGGGCTGTTGCCTCGGGTGCACAACGGACGCACAGCCACAAATCACCGCAACGCCTTGCTCCGGAACGGAAATCCGGCTTTTCAAACCCCAGCCTTTCAAACCCGTTGTGCAAAGCACGCTTGCTGCACAATCCGCACAATGATGCACAACGGCGGTTCACAGCGGCGGCGTCCCGGCGCCTCGACGCTCCGATGCCCGCCTTTTCCGCAATGGCGATGATCCTGAACGTGGCGCTTCGTCGCCAAATGCGATCACCCCGCGGCGGCCCCCATGCAGTGTTTGACATGCGGGTCCGGATCCGTATAGTGCGCGGCTTCAACTCCTGGGAAGGCGGGCGTGCCTATGGTTTGCGCCCCGTCCGCGGCATGCTCCGCGGAACTACCGGGACAAAACCAACTCGTGTTCCATCGAGGACAAGATGAGCAAGCGTCAAGAGTCCAAGTACAAGATCGACCGCCGCCTCGGCGTCAACCTCTGGGGCCGTGGCAAGTCGCCGATCAACAAGCGCGAGTACGGCCCGGGCCAGCACGGCCAGCGCCGCAAGAAGCCGTCGGATTACGGCCTGCAGCTGATGGCCAAGCAGAAGCTGAAGGGCTACTACGGCAACATCGGCGAGAAGCAGTTCCGCCGCATCTACGCCGAGGCCGTGCGCCGCAAGGGCGACACCGGCGAGAACCTGATCG
>JAEZPL010000453.1 GCA_023413605.1 Pseudomonadota bacterium | reverse complement strand
CGGCGCCGCGCTCTCCTCCCTCGACCCCGCCGACCTGATCACGCTGGACGGCGGCGGCCATTCCGCCGCAACCGCCGCCGGAACCCTCGCCATCGGCGCCTCCGGGGTCGCCTGGACCGCCGCCGGGTCGGACCTCTCCTTCCTGCGGGCGGCCGATGGCCGGAGCTTTTGAACACCGACCGGCCGGTGCGCCGCGAAGAATTGGTTCCGCGTCTTTTCCCTGGGATCGCCGGCATCGCCGACGATCCCGGAACGGACGTCCCCAGGCTCCGAACACTCCGCCCGCTCATCGCCGCGTCACGCGCGTCCGGATCGGACCTGCGAGGCGAACCGCAGCATGGTCGTCAGCATCGACGGGGCGACCAGGCAGGTCACCGCCACGAAGGCCGCGACCCCGACCACCACCGACGACCCGAAGAGCAGGTGCATGGTCAGCCGCGTCTGCATCAGCGACTGCCAGCCGGCGATCAGGGCCACCATCCCGACGGTGCCCACCACCGCGGGTATCATTGACCGGAACAGGGGCGACACGGCCAACTGCAGCTTCCGGCGGACGACGTACAGGGAGACCGGCAGCGTGACGAGGCTGCGCAGCACGATCCCGACGACGATCATCTCCAGCCCATACGGGACGCAGAAGGGCAGGATCACCGCGGTCGCCGCCAGCTCGATTGCCGCGGTCGCCGTCCGCCAGCCCATCACGCCGGTGCCGCGAAGCAGGGCGTAGAGGCAATAATTGACGCTCCACGCCAGCCCGACCAGCGGAAGGCATTGCAGGAGCGGGATGGCGCCTTCCCATTTCGGGCCGAAGACCGTCGTGACCAACTCCGGCGCAACCACCGCAATTCCGACGAAGCTCGGAAAGGCGAGCAGGGTGGTCGCCTGCATCGTCGTCGTCAGGGCAGCCCCCAGCCGCGGCCGGTCGTCCTGCAAGTGGGAAAAGGTTGAGGTGGCCACCTGCGAGAAGGGCATGATGATCAGCACCGTCAGGATTTCCACCAGCCGCCACGCCATCGTGAAGTAGCCGAGGGCGACGGGGCCGAAAAAATAGCCGACCATGACCCGGGGAACCTGCAGATCCAGGGTGATGAGGCCGCGGGTGGCTAGGGCGTTGGCCGCGAAGTACCGGATGTCCTTGAGGTGCGTGGACGAGAATCGAAGGGATGGCCGCCAGTCGCTCATGACCCACAGCACGATCACCTGGACGGTCCACAACACGATCTGCATGGCCACCAGGCTCCACACGCCATGGCCGGTCAGCGCCAGCGTCACGCCGGTCGCGCCGCCCGCCAGGGAGGCCAGCGCGCCGCGCACGCCCAGCACGCGGAAGGCGAAGTTGCGTTTGAGCAATTCCTGGGGAACCGCCGACAGGGCGTAGAGGATCGGAAGCACCGCAAGCGCGCGCACGACCCCGGTCACGTCCGCATGATCGAAGAAAAGGCTGACCAGCGGCGCCCCGGCGATCATGAGGACCGCCATCGCCACGCCGAGCGCCATGGAAAGCCAGAAGATGGCGTCGACGTGTTCCGGCTCCAGATCCCTCCGCTGGACGATGAATCCGGTGAAGCTTTCGACCAGGATGGCGTAGCTGACGGCGGTCAGCACCATGGCCATGCCGGCGATGCCGTAGGCCTCCGGTCCGAGCAGGCGGCTGAGGAGAAGGAAGGTGACGAGGTTGATCACCTCTCTCGACCAGGACCCGGCGAGCGACCAGGCAACCGCCGACGCGACCCGCCGCTTGAACGGTGTCATGGGTGATCTCCTTCGTCATCGGGGCGTGTCCGCGCGGCGGCGCGGCCGGCCGCGGCTTGGGGGGATCAGTACCGGCTCAGCTTGACGAACTGCCGGCTGACCTTGGTGGGGAAGCTCACCTTCGCGTTGGTGCCCTCGATCCCCATGATGTGGGCTTTGGCGGATTTGGACAGGCGATAGTGGCGCTTGTCGGCGTGGCGTTCGAAACGCACCGCCATGAGGACGGCGTCCTTCACGCCGCGCAAGGCGCTGCCCAGCAGGCCGTTGTAGGCTCCCTTCGCCGTCCAGCCCATCGCCGACAGCAGGATGTTCACGGCCCCGAACCGGTATTTGTAACGCAGGTACAGCGTGTTGCGCACGGAGTAGTAATAGCGCCCTCCGGTCCAGGCCACACGCTGTTCGGGGTGGACCTTGTGGCGGACGGCGATGCCGCCGGCATACTGGACCCGGCCGCCGGCGTTGATCATGCGGTAGCAGAGATCCTTCTCCTCGCCGATGAAGAACAGGGCATCGTCGTAAGCGCCGACGCGCTCGAAGAACGAGCGCCGGATGATGTGGCCGCAGCCGCAGAACTGGGTCGTGGAGAACGTCGATGCCGACAGGCGGCGAAAGGACGCCGGGTAGCACCACGATGTCCAGTCATCCTCGCCGGTGAAGAAATTGAGCACGCGGAACCCGCAGGCGGCAAGGTTCGGATCCGCCTGCATCAGCGTGACGGCGTTCGCGGCGGTGTCGAGCGCCGCGAACTCCGCGTCGTTGTCCAGGGCGATGATGAAGGGCGCCGTTCCGAGGCGCGAGGCGATGTTGCGTCCGCCGGCTACGCCAATGTTGCGGCCGAGCGCCTTGATCGTGACGCGCGGGTGGTCGCCGAAGGTGTCGTGGAGCGACTGGACGCAGTCGGCCCGGCTGCCCTGATCGACGACGATGACGTTGGCCTCTATTCCACGCTGCAGCAACGCGCTTTCGATGGCAAGAATTGTGTCCTCTGCGCGGTTGAGCGATAAAATAATGAAGTCGACCTCCACAGCCTTGCGGCAATCACGCTGGTCGGATGATGCCGTAATCGCCATCACAATCAGCTCCTTTTAAAGGCTTTTGAGGCAACGGTTTCTGCGGGAGGCTGGTGCGCAGGTTGGGATTTCAGCGCCGTACGCAGATAAAGTTGCGTCGTCACGGTATGTCAGACGGTCGTGGGCATCAAGAACAACTCACAGAAATTACCTTCCGGATGACTGGGCTTCGCAAACCGGGTGAAGCGATTCACCTGGAAATCGTAGTATTTGCCGTGGATGCACCTCCTTTGCCGCACCGCACCCAAGTTGGCGGCCAAAAGGCCGGTCCGGTGCGCAAGCGAGAGTGGTTGTGGCCCGGAACCCGCCCGATCAGGCACACGCCGAACGGGAAGCGCGCGGCACGCTCGGCCCTTGATGAAGATCGATTATTAGAAAACTGAACATTAGAAAATAGAATATTAGGAATGCCGGACATCGGCGCGGCGAGCATCGGCAAGAACTTTCTGGCTGATGTCGCCGTCACGCGCCCCAAGCCAGAGCTTAAAGGGGCTACAGCCCGCGAAACGTGCGGCCGGATCGGCGCTCCTTCTCCACTTGTGTTATGCCTTTTACTCGCCTCTTCTCCAAAGGTGGACATTGCTGTGCTTGCATTATCTTCCGTAGTGTGGGGCGGAACACACGTGAAGGTGGAGCACCTTGGATGCGGATGGATCGCCCCAGCGCTGAACGCCGCGATCCGCCCGGACGTCCGCGGGCCCCTCTTTCCGGACAAGCCGGCGTGCATCGCACCGCGTGCGGCGGGTCCGCCATCCCTCATCCCAGGCGAAAGTCGTTCAAACGGATGGATCGGCCATGCCCCTTGAGCCCCCCTCGAACGATCCTTTGCGTCGGCACGCGACCGTTATGGCGGCGCTGAAGAACAGGCTTTCCGGCCTCTGTGCGTTCGTTCCCGCCGACAAGCCGGTGATGTACCTCGACTACCCGGTGCATTTGAACGTCGGTGACCAGCTGATCAACCTGGGCACGGAGGCATGGTTTTCGGACCACGCCTACACCGTCATCGGCAGGGCCAGCGTCCTGGACTGCACGGAACGTGATCTTGCGAAAATAGGGCCGGACACGACCATCGTGCTTCACGGCGGCGGGAATTTCGGGGACATCTACGACGTCCATCAGAATTTCCGGGAGATGGTCGTCGAGCGGTTCCCCGGCAACAAAATCGTGGTGATGCCGCAATCCGTGCATTTCCAGTCTGCCGAACGCCTGCGCAAGGCCGCGGCGATCTTCAGCCGCCACCCGGACCTGACGATCGCCGTGCGCGACCGGGAATCGCACACCCTGTTGACCGACCATTTCGCCAATCCGGTTCACCTGTTTCCGGACATGGCACACCAGCTCTGGCTCACGGAGGCGCCGTCCGGCGCCCACAGGGCGGATGATGCGCGCACCCTTTGCCTGTGGCGGGAGGACGTGGAAGGCTTGCCCTACACCGACCAGTTCGGCTTGGGAAAGGTTGAGTTCCGGGATTGGGAGTCCCTGATCACCGTGCACGACATCCGTGTCTTCAAAGCCGTCAAGCGGTGGTACGGCATCGACCGCAAGCTCGGGCATCGGTTTCCCAACCACGCCGCATGGTACGCCATCCGCCGCTTCATCGTGGAGCGCATGATACGGCTGTTCCGTGAACAGGACCTCATCGTCACGAACCGGCTCCACGCGATCATTTTGGCGTGCCTCACCAATATTGACGTCGTCTTTGCCGACAACAGTTACGGAAAGCTCTCCCGCTATCATTCCGCTTGGCTTGACGGATGCCGGGTGCGTCCGGCCGGCGGTTCCTGACGGCCCCGATGGGCAAGCCGGACTCCAGCCTGCCGGACTCGCCCCCGCCGGGCTGCGGCGTGGAAGCCGGTTCGCTCGCCCCTGGGGCCGAACGCCCAAGGCAAGACCGTGACTCTGCCAGAGGAACTGCTTGAATGTCATGTCAGTCGGTATGCCGGAAAGTCCTTGGCTGGGCAGGCGCCCGCAGCGGCTCGCCCGACCGGGCGGGCGCATCACGGTCATGGGCCTCCCGTTCCGCCATTCCCGTTCTGGGGCTGGCGGCGCTCATGGTCGTGCTGTCCGGCTGCGCCTCGGCACCGGAAACCACGCTGGCGCCCCAACCCGATCCCGGCCCGTACCGCCTGGGCGTCGGCGACCAGGTGCGCATCCTGATCCTGGAAGAGCCGCAGTTCACCGACCTCTACACCGTGAACGACGCCGGGATGATCTCCCTGCCGGTGATCGGCTCCCTGGCGGTGAGCAACCTGACCACCGCGGAGCTTGAACGCGCGGTTGCGCAGCGGCTGGAACAGGGCTTCATCGAAAAGGCCCACGTCAGTGCCGAAATTCGCACCTATCGGCCGGTCTACATCATCGGGGAGGTGTCCCGGCCCGGACGCTATCCCTATGAACCTGGCATGACCGTGCTGACCGCCGTCGCCGTCAGCGGCGGCTTTTCGGAGCGCGCGGTCGTGGACGAGTTCTCGGTCCTTCGCACGGCCGAAGGACAGTCGCAGGAATGGCGCGCCGACCGGAACACCCGCCTTCTGCCCGGCGACGTGATTACCGTCTACGAAAGATTCTTCTGAGATGGCCCGCCCTGGTGGGGACGTGAGGCGGAGGCGCGCCCTGACGGTCCTGGCCGCCGTCGGCCTGTCGGATTGCCTCGGCGCACGCGCCGCGGCGGCGCGGGAACTCGAACCGGGACAGTCGGTGTTCGATCGGCCGATGCCGGCCGCCTACGAGGCCCATGGCCTGCGGCTGGGCGCCTTCAAGCTGTTGCCCGACCTGCGGATCAACGAACAATACAACGACAACGTCTTCGCGAGGCCCGACGACGTCCAGGGCGATTTCGCCACGATCATTGCGCCCCGGCTCGACATCCGGTCCAACTGGTCGCAGCATCTCCTGCAGGCGCAAGCCTTCAGCCGCATCATCCGGCATTCCAAGTTCGACACCGAGGACACCGAGGACGTCACGGCCCAGGTGAACGGGCGCCTCGACGTCCGCCGCGACCACCACGTCACGGGCCGGGTGCGGTACCAGAGCACGACGGAGGAACGGGGCAGCATCGACGTCGTGGACGGATCGACCACGGCGCGCACCTACAGCCAGCTGGAGGCGGAACTTGGCAGCCAGCACCGCTTCAACCGGCTCGAGCTTCAGCTTCGGACGCGGTACAGCACGACCGAATACAGCGACCTGAAGCTCCGGAACGTCGAGCGGCTGCGCTTCGGTTCGCGCCTGTCCTACGAGGTCTCGCCGCGCCTCAACGCCTTCACCGACGTCAGCTACGAGATCCGCCAGTTCCCGAACGCCGGGTCGCGCGACAACAGCGTGATCAACGTTCTGACCGGCACGACCTTCGACATCAACACAGTCATCTCCGGCGAGCTGGGCGCTGGCGTCTTCATTCAGGAGCCCAAGTCCCGCGGTGTCCGCAACGCCCAATCGATTGTTGGTTTGGCGCTGAACGGGACCCTGATCTGGAACCCGACGCGACGGACATCCGTCATCGCGGACATCAGCCGCGAATCGGTGCCCAGTTCGTCCGGGATTGCCGCGACGACCATCCTTTCCGAATTCCGCCTGGAAGTGCAGCATCTGCTCCGGCAAAACATCCGCCTGTCCGCCGAAACGACTTTCCAATTGGCATCTTACACCAACGTCAACCGGAACGACCAAGTCTTCCGATTGACCGCATCCAGCGAGTACGTGATAAACCGGAACGTCGGACTTGGGCTCAAATACACCTACAGAACGCGGAATTCCGATTTCCCGACGCTGAATTACGACAACAACGTGATTGAAGCCTCTCTGAGATTCAGAATGTGACCGGCGCCCGGATGTCCGATCCGGCCGTTCTGCTTCCACCGCTGCTGGAAACGCCCATGGCAAGCCATTCTACGGGACGGGATCGTACGACGGGATCGCCGCGGACCCTGGCGTCCGCCGCTCTGTTCGGGGCGGCGCTGCTGGGGGCCGGCGCGGCCGGCACGGCGCCGCTGCGGGCGGCGGAGCCGGCGTCGTGGGGCCAGATCTTCACCGACACCGTGCGGATGACGATCCCGGACAGCGCCGGCACCTCCCAATGGACGCTGCGCGACATTGATGGGAACACGGTGGCGCGCGGGCGCACCCGGTCGGTCCGGGTCCATCCGGGGCTCGGCTATTTCGAACTGCAGGCGGGCTCCTGGAAGGCCGCGCTGGCCGTGGTCCGGAAGCCCGGGGCCAAGGAGAAGAACGATTTCCTCGGCGCGATGACCCACTTCGCACAGGGATGGAGCACCGACATCCTGCCGGCGCTTGCGTTGGCCGGCATCACCCGCGTTCGCGACGAGCAGTACTGGAGCCACGTCGAACGCACCCGCGGGGCCTTCCGGATCCCGGACCGTCTCGCCGGCTACATGCGGGGGCTGGACCGGCTGGACATCGACCCGCTCCTCGTGCTCAGCTTCGAAAACGCCCACTACGATGGCGGGCAGACGCCTCACAGCGACGACGGGCTCAACGGGTTCGCGGCCTACGCCCGCTCGATCGTCCGCACCTACCGGCGGCAGGTCCACGCCGTCGAGGTCTGGAACGAATACAACGGGACGTGGTGCAAGGGACCGTGCAACGCCGACCGGCCGGCCCACTATGCGCGCATGCTCGAACGGACCTACCGCGCCGTCAAGGCCGAGGATCCGGGCATGACGGTCGTGGGCGGCGCGGCCGTCCTGGCGCCGCTTCCGTGGTTCGAAGGCCTGTTCGCGAACGGCGCCTTGGACCATATGGACGTCCTGGCCATCCATCCCTACCGCGTCTGGCCTGAAGGCGTCGAACGGGATGTGAAGGCGCTGCAGGACCTGATGCGCCGGCATCGGCCGTCCGCCATCCCGATCTGGGCGACCGAGTTCGGACGCCTGATGAGCGAGACGGACCGCCGGCAGGGGGCGGCCTATCTGGTGCGCATGAGCGCCCTGATGCGCAGCGCCGGTGTCGAGCGCATGTACTGGTATCTTCTGCGCGACTACGACACGTTCAAGGGCATGGGCCTTCTGCGCGAACAGGACGACGCCCTGGGACGCTACGCGCCGACGCCGGCCTATGTCGCCGCCTCCGTGGTCGGCCGCACGCTGTCCGGCCTGCGCTTCGCCGGGCGGGTCCCGACCGATCCCCGAACCTATCTCCTGCGGTTCGGCGACGGCCCGCGCACCGTCCATGTGCTCTGGTCGGCCGACGACCCCGCCACACTTGCGCTGACGGCGGGTGCTGCGGGACTCACCGCCATCGACCTGTACGGCCGGGGGGGCCGGCGGGGGGCCCCCCGCCCGCCCCCGGGCCGGGGCG
>JAEZPL010000412.1 GCA_023413605.1 Pseudomonadota bacterium | reverse complement strand
CTCCGGCGCGCAGGGCGGACCGCGCCGCCAGCCGTGCCGCACCGGTCATCCGGGCGCCGCCCATAACGACGGCGTGGCCCCGCGCATATTTGTGCCCGTCGAGCCGCGGCCACGGATAGCGGCGGCGCCAGAGCGCCGGCCCGTTCACCAGGGTCTTCGGGTCGATGGCGTCCAGCACCGTTTCCGGAATGCCGATGTCCGCGACGAGCACCTCGCCGCACAGGCACCGGCCCGGTAACAACAGGTGCCCCGGCTTCCGACGGAAAAAGGTGACGGTCAGCGCCGCCTGGGGGGCGATGCCCATCACCTCCCCGCTGTCGCCGTGAACGCCGCTCGGCACGTCCACGGCAACCACGGTGCGGCCGGCCATAGCCTCGACGATCGCCTTCGCCATGCCGTCCAGCGGCCGCGCCAGCCCAGCGCCGAACAGCGCGTCGATGACCAGCGGGTTGCCGTCGAGGATCGCAGGATCGGCGGCCTCCACCGGTCCGCCCCAGCGCTCGGCGGCCACAGCGGCATCGCCGCGCAGGGCCGAACGCGTGCCCAGCAGGGCCAGCCGCACCGGCCAGCCTGCCTCCAGCAGAAGGCGCGCGATGACGAAGCCGTCCCCGCCGTTGTTGCCCGGCCCGCACAGCACGGCGGTCGGGTGCGGAGCCCAGCGCTCGCACACCGCGCGGGCGACCGCCGCGCCGGCCGCCTCCATCAGCACCGGTCCAGGCACGCCACCGGCCATGGTCAGCGCGTCGGCCCGGTACATCTCCCCAACGGCGAGCAACTCGTCCATCAGCGGCCTCCGGCGGCCTTGCGGAAGGCCTCGACCTGGCTCACGGCGCCCGTACGCACGAATCCGATGTCGCTGCCGGCCACGATCAGCCTGCATCCCGCCTCGACCAGTGCCTCCATGGGCCGGTTCTTCACCGGGATGGTGCCGTACAGCTTGCCGGACGCCAGGATCGCCTGCTCCGTCCGCTCCAGCAGGGCGATCACCTCCGGATCGTCGAAGCGGCCGAGTCGGCCGAAGCTGCCCGACAAGTCGTAGGGGCCGACGAACAGCATGTCGACTCCATCCACGGCGGCAATCTCCGGGATCGCCTCCACCGCATCCAGGGTTTCGATCTGGCAGATGATGAGCAGTTCGTCCGCGCAGGCGTCACGGTACCGTTCCCCGCACAACCCGTAATCGGCGCCCCGCGCCATGCCATAGGCCGCCCCGCGCAGACCGGCCGGCGGGTAGCGGCAGGCGGCCACCGCCGCGCGGGCCTCCTCCGCCGAATTCACGGAGGGGACCATGATGCCCTCCACGCCGATGTCCAGCGCACGCTTCATATAGACCGGGTCGTTTGCCGGAACGCGCATCAATCCTGTGCAGCCGGTTCCCGAAAGTGCCTGCAAAAGCGCCAGCCCGTCGGTCAGGGAACCCGGACCGTGCTCATGGTCGATGACGGCGCAGTCGTAGCCGGCCTGCCCGACGATCTCCGCCGCGACCGGGCTCACCATGTCGAGCCAGCAGCCCAACGCCGGACACCCTTTGGCCAGCGTGCGTTTCAGCCTGTTTTCGCGGAACATGTCTCCTCCCCCGCACGGCGTTTCGCGCAGCATAGGCGCTGGCCGGGCCGACGAGAAGCCGGTCGCATGGAGAGGTCTGATTTTCGGGGGGAATGAAGGGACTTGGGTATGGAGGATTGGGGCGATGGATGGGACTCGAACCCACGACCACTCGGACCACAACCGAGGGCTCTACCAACTGAGCTACCACCGCCACCGTGGAACCGCCGGAACGTCATCCGACGGACAACCCGCTTTCCGCTGCGTAAACAACGGCCTGCGCCACAAGACAAGCGCTTCGCGCTGAACCGTGACCGTCAGGAAAGGGGGACTGGGGCGATGGATGGGACTCGAACCCACGACCACTCGGACCACAACCGAGGGCTCTACCAACTGAGCTACCATCGCCGCAGCGGGGCCGCCTATTTGCCCCATGGGACGGAACGGGTCAAGCCCTGTTTTCCGTGTTCCGAAAAAAATTGTGCCTACCCCGCCCGATGGGGTGCCGATGGGGTGTGACACGCGGACCGCTTGCGCGAACTGCACAAATATTGTTCACTTCGCCGCATCTGGCGGCAGTCCCGTGCCGCTGCCGGCGGCATCAGCCCCGCGGCGGCCGGCATCCTGCGCTGTCGGACCGCAACCTCCACGCTTGGCACGCCGCGTGCTAACGAACGGGCGTCGGCAGTGCCGTGGACGGTGCCTGCCGGCGTTGGCACCTCGTACACGAGAGACCCATGAAGAAGATCGAAGCCATCATTAAGCCGTTCAAACTCGACGAGGTGAAGGAAGCCCTTCACGAGGTCGGCATCAAGGGCATCACCGTCACCGAGGCCAAGGGCTTCGGCCGTCAGAAGGGTCACACCGAGCTGTACCGTGGCGCGGAGTATGTGGTCGACTTCCTGCCCAAGGTGAAGATCGAAGTGGTGATGGAAGACACCCTGGTCGAGCGGGCGATCGAGGCGATCCAGCAAGCCGCCCACACCGGCCGCATCGGCGACGGCAAGATCTTCGTCACTCCCGTGGAAGAAGTGGTCCGCATCCGGACCGGCGAGAAGGGTGCCGACGCGATCTGATCGCGCCGGACACGCCCCCGCTCCCCTGCCAACATGCAACTTTTCCCCGCCATAGCCAAAGCAGCCCGGCGCACCCCGCACGGTGGTCCCCTCCCGGTGACCTTCGCGCGTGGATATATCCAGGGGCGCGACTTTTTGTGCTGCCACGTTGTGCGCGCGGAGAAGAAGTGACATAACGTCCGCCGCGAGCGCCGTCACCATCCACTCCAATGGTCGGTTTGACGCTGCGGGACCCAAACCTCTTAAGCGTGGAAAAAGAGATATGTCCGACATCAGCAAGGTCTTCGACCTGAT
>JAEZPL010000359.1 GCA_023413605.1 Pseudomonadota bacterium | reverse complement strand
CGTCGCCGTCGTCTCCTCCACCGCCGCCAGCTGCTGCGCCACGCTCGCCGCCTGCTGCTGCGTCGAGGCCCGGATCTGCGCGGTCGCCGCGTGCATGCTCTCGGCCGTGGCGCGCGTGGTCTCGGCCATGCTGCGCAGGCCGGAGGTCATCTGGTTCAGGTGCTGACCCAACTCGGCCAGTTCGTCGTCGCCGTCCACGGTGATTTCCCGCGTCAGATCGCCGCCGCCGACGCGCGTGACATAGTCGATGGAGATCCCCAGCCGCCGTGTGATGGACCCGCCGATCAGGTAGGCGATCAGCACGGCCAGCCCGACCACGATCAGCAGTGCGATGATGGAGGCGCGCAGCGCGTCGTCGAAGATGGCATTGATCTCAGCCCGGCCGGCTTCCGACAGGCGATGGATGTCGGTGTGCAGCTTGCCGAGCCGCTCGTTCAGTTGCTGGCGCAGCTCGTCCAGGCGCGCCCTGTGCTGGTTCCCCGCGTTGGGGTCGCCGCGCTGCACCTGCTGGAGCATCGCCCCGGCTTCCTCCAGGATGGCGCGGACGATCTTCTCGAATCCGTCCACGTCGTTGCGCAGGTCGGACCAGACCTGCCGCCGCTCCACCGACACGCCCTGGCCGGACAGTTCGCCCGCCAAGGTCTTCAGGCGGATCACCTCCTCCAGCATGCGGGCCGCGCCGTCCAGGTAGCGCTGGCGCAACGGGCCGATGTCCACGGTGCGGCCTTCGGCCTGGGCCAGGGCGGCCATGTTCATCGCGGTCTCGCGGGTGCTGCGCAGGTTGCTCTGCATCACCTCGATCTCGCGCACCGCCTCCGACACCTGGACGTCGTACGTGGAAATGGCTGTCATGACGCGCTTCGCGTCGGAAAAGCGCATCAGCTGGAAGGCCGCCAGCATGGCGGTCAGCAGGCAGACGATTCCGAAGCTGAGGATCAGCTTGTGCTTGACCTTGAGTTTCATTCTTCCTTCGCGCTCCTCAGCGTGTCGAGAATCGCCGGCACGTCGAGGACGGCGATGCGGCCTTTCGTGATGGTCGTCACGAACGGCCCGGCTTCCGGCGGGGCGGCGGGCTGGTCCGGGTCCATGTCCATCACCGTTTCCACGGTGCGCAGGCGCAACGCCGCGGGCCGGGCGCCTCCCCGCAGAACGACGGCGAAGCCGCCGCCGGCCGGAACCGCGTTGCGGCCGCACAGCCGGTCCACGTCGTAAAGGCGCATGACCCGCCCATCGATGGCGATCAGCCCCAGCAGGTCGGCGGACGAGCCGGGCACCCGCGCCACGCGCGGCAGCGGCACGATGCGGGCGAGGGCGCGAAGAGGCAGCCCGTACAGCCCATCGGCTCCGCGCCCGACCAGCAGGGGAATGGTCGGCGCCTCGTCCCCCGGCGTGGCGGGGTCCTGGGCCAGTTCCTCCGCCCGGCGGCGGAGCAGCGCGTCCGCCCAGGCGCTGTCGAGGGCATCGTCGCCCACATCCCGCCGCCGCAAGGAGATCTGGTCGCGGACGGCGCTCCAGTCGATGGTTCCGGTGAGGCCGATGGTTCCGGTGGAAGGCCGTTCATCCGCCATCAGGAGTCCTCGCCGGAAAACCAGAGGTCGATCATGCTGCGCAGCTCGGCCACGGTCAGGCCGCTGCCCTCGGCGACCAGTTCGGTGCCGTCGTGGCCGGCGACCGCCGCGCGCGCGTTGCGGAAATGGCGCTGCGCCGGGGCCAGCTTGCCCCGCCGCCAGTAGGCCAGCGCCAGATGGTAGTCGGCCAGCGCGAAGCCGGAATCCAGGTACAGCGCCTTCTTGAAGGCCGCGACCGGGTCGCCGACCCCCAGTTCCTCTTCCAGCAGACCAAGCCGGAAATGCACGGCGGGGTCGAGCCGGTTGCGCTCGGCCTGCGCGAGGCAGGCTTCCAGCGACGCCGCCCGGTCGCCTTCGGGCAAGGCCGACCCCGGAGGTGTGCCGGGCGGCGGAACGTCCGGCGGCTTGGCCGGCGGCGGGACGGACTTGCTTCCGCCGGGGCGGGGAATCGCCGCGGCCGGTGTTGCCGGGGGTGGTGCCGTCTTGCGACGGGGGCGGGTCGGCTTCGCCTCGGGCAAGGCGGGGGGCTCCGGCACCGGGGCAGATGGATGGGCGGCCGGATGGCAACCGGGCAGGGGCTTGCGGTACAGGGTGGCGCCGGGCACCGGCACGGGCGTGAACAGGGCGTTCACCTGCGGCCCTGTCTCCGCATGACCGACCACCAGCCAGCCGTTCGGCACCAGGACATTGTGCAGCCCTTCCAGCAGCCGGCCGCGCGTCGCCTCGTCGAAATAGATCATGACGTTGCGGCACAGCACGACGTCCAGCGCGCCGAGCCCGCGCGCGTAGTTCGGCAGCGTCCCTTCCACGAGGTTGAAGACGGAAAAGCCCGTCCATTCGCGGAACCGCGGCTTCACCGCCCACTGGTCGCCGTGGCGGTCGAAGCATTCCTTCAGCACGTCCGGCGGCAGGCCGCGCACCGCCCAGTTGCCGTAGACGCCCTTGCGGGCCGTTTCGATGAAGCTGGCGTTGATGTCCGTGCCGAGAATGCTGACCTGCCAGTCCCGCAGCTGGTCCGCGAAGTTGCGCTTCAGCAGGATTTCCAGCGTGTAGGCCTCGGGGCCGATGGAGCAGCCGGCGCTCCAGATGCGCAGCAGGCGGCTGTCGCGGTTGCGGCGCAGGCATTCGGGAATGGCGACGGCGCACAGCGCCTCGAACTGCTCGGCGTAGCGGAAGAAGAAGGTCTCGCCGACCGTCAGTTCGTTGATCAGGGCTTGGTATTCGGGGCCGGCCGGCCCTTCGCCGTTGAGGATCGTCAGGTAGCCGGCAAGGCCGGTCACCGGCCGTTCGGCCAGCCGCCGGCTGACCCGCTCGGCAAGCGCGGCGTCCTTGTCGGCGTAATAGGCAAGGCCGGTGGCGTCGATGATGGTGGCCTTCAGGCGGGGGAAGGCCGGATCGTGCAGGACGGCATCGACGCGGCTCATCCGGCGGTCTCCCTGGGGGCGGCCTCCGCCTCAACGTCCCCGGCATCCTCCCCGGCCGCCTGCCATTGGGCGAGGCGGTCGTCGGCGATGGCCTGGAAGGCGGCGAGCAGCCGACCTTCCGTCTCCGTCAGCAGCCGTTCGGGGTCGAGAAGCGTGGCGTTGCCCGCCCCATAGCGGAAGCTTGCCACCGCGCAGCCGTTGAAGGACAGGCCGGCTTCGGCCTCCAGCAGGGCGGGGGCGGCCACCGGCACGATGTCGAACACCCTGCCGGCCAGCAGCGCCAGCGGGCGCCCGCCCCAGTCCACGAGCAGCAGCGGCGTGTAGAGCGTCGGCGGGGCGGGTTCGAGTCCGAACAGGATGTCCAGGCGCAGGACCGGAACCGCCCGGTCCTGGTAGCGGAACAGGCCCGCCACGACCGGCGGAGCCGTGGGGGGACGGTCCAGCAGCGGCAGCGGCAGGACACGGCGCACGGCCGCAGCCGGCAGGGCCAGAACCCTGCCGGATACGGAAAAGACCGCGTACCGTGTTGCCGATGCCGTCGAACCCATCGCCGGGCGAATACCTTGTCGTATCGGGGTAGCCAAAGCCGGCGCAGAACATGACGCATCGCACCAGTGTTGGAAATACCACGAACGGCGAAGGGCTTAGCCCAAGGTGGGTATGATCCCGGCGGTCAGAACCCATGACCGCCGGGATCCGCGCCGACCGGCGCGGCGGCCCATGCCGCCGAAGCCAAGGCGCGCGGACGCGGGTCCGTCAGCCCAGCAGGCCGATGGGATCGGTCGGCAGATGGTCGAACCCGTGCAGATAGACGGCGGAGTCCGACGCCGGCACATAGTTGCCCTGGGCCACGTTGGTGAAATGCGGGTCCAGCAGCATCGCGTCCGTGTCGTAGCCGGCCTTTTGCCAGTCCGACAGCTTGCCGGTGCTGCCGCTCGCCAGCACCTGCGGCCAGACGTCGAACAGCTGCTTGGACGTGTCCAGGCGGCTGTAGAAGTTGTCGCTGAAGCTGCCGGAGGTGCCCGGACCGTAGATGTGGACGGCCGTGCCCTTGCCGACATCGATGATGTTTTCCGAAATGTCGTTTCCGGTCATCGTGTGGCCCTTCCAGCCGCCCCAGTCGACGCTCTGCTGCAGGCCGATCTGGGCGCCGGTGTTGTCGGCGATCACGTTGTTGGTGACGGTGTTGCTCCAGCCGCCGTGCAGGAACACGCCGCCGACATTGCCGTGGACGATGTTGTCCTCCACCCTGGCGCCGCTGGTCCAGTCGTCGAGGTAGATGCCCCAGCTGACCTGATCGCCCCCGCCGCCGGCCGACGTGGTGCCGGTCACCTCGTTGTGCTCCACGATGTGGCCGGTCAGGTCCTGCTGGCGGTTGATCAGGTAGATGCCGCCACCGTCGGTGGTCTCCAGGTTGGCGTTGATGATCTTGTTCTCGGAGATCGTCGCCCGGTAGGTGGCGTCGCTGCCCGTCGTCTCGACCGAACCCACGGCGATGGCCTTGGCCGGCGAGTTTTCGATCTGGTTGTGCGTCACCTTGACGTCGGAACTGCCGTTGATCCAGATGCCGGCGTCGCCGATGTTGGCGGCGTTGGGGCTCTTGATCAGGTTGTCCGACACCTCGGTGAAGTTGGACTTCGCCTTCACGAAGACGGCTTCCGCCCCGGTGTGGTCGAACTGGTTGCCGATGACGTGGCTGTTGGGGCTGCCTTCCACCGTGATGCCGTAGCCGCCGCCCTTGACGATGTTGTCCTTGAAGGTCAGGCCGGAGGCGTTGCTGGCGTAGACCGCGTGCCCGTCCGCACGGGTGTCGACCAGCGTCAGCCCCTCGATGGTCACGTTCTTGGCCCCGCCCAGCCCGATCAGGACCGAGGCCTGGGAGTCGCCGTGGATCACCGGCTTCTCGCTGCCGTAGGCGGCGAAGCGCACGCCGCTGTCCTGCTGGTCCAGCCAGACCACGTTCTTGACGTGGTAATCGCCGCCGCGGACGTAGGTGACGTCGATGTCCGGGTTCGCGCGCATCGCGTCGCGGGCGGCGGACAGCGTGGCCTTCGGGCCGTCGGTGTGGTCGGCGTTGGGCGCCGCCAGCTTGCCCGACCAGGAATCGTTGCCGTTGGTCGCCACATAGATGGCCGGACCGGTCGGCGTGGTGGGAGTGGTCGGGGTTGTGGGCGTCGTCGGCGTGGTCGGCGTGGTGCCGCCGGACGGGAACCAGGACTTGTCGGCGGCGACCTCAAGCGTGCCGTTCCACCACATGCCCGATTGCCCCTTGACCACGTCCTTGCCGTCCAGCGCGCCCTTGTCGTAGGTGACGATGCCGTCGGTCGGCTTCACGGCATGGCCGTTGATGGTGACCTTGTTGACGATCAGGGAACGGTCCTGGCCGTTCACCACGCCGTCGTTGTCGTACTGGATCTGCACCTTGTGGGCCTGATCGGCCGTCAGGTTGGTGGTGAAGCTGTAGTCCTTCGCCGTGGTGCCGACCGTCCCCTCGCCGATGACCTTGCCGTCCACCATCAGCTTGAAATGCGCGTTCGTGCCGCCGGCGGCGACGCCCTGCGCGTTCAGCACGATGGTGGTGCCGGCGGCGCCGGGCGTGGTGGGCGTGGTCGGGGCCGGGAATTCCGACGCGGGAGCGTCCACGACCAGCGTGCCGTTCCACCACAGGCCGGCCTGACCCTTGACCACGTCCTTGCCGTCCAGCGCGCCCTTGTCGTAGGTGACGATGCTGTCGGTCGGGTTGTGGGCGGTGCCGTTGATGGTGATCTTGTTGACGATCAGCGAACGATCCTGGCCGTTCACCACGCCGTCGTTGTCGTACTGC
>JAEZPL010000657.1 GCA_023413605.1 Pseudomonadota bacterium | reverse complement strand
CGGTGCAGCGCAAGGGCGTGCGCGTCAGCGTCATCAGCACCGTGCGGTCCCAGCCGCCGATGGTGGCCGATGAACTGCGCCGCCAGGCCGACAATTTCATCGAGCTTCAGGATCTGGCCCCCAGCATCGCCCGCATCCACCACCACCGCGATCCGATGGTGAACGCCGGCGGAATGGGCGGCGGAATGGGCGGCAACGACCACAACAACCAGGGTCCGAACGGGCTGTACGACAACCTGTAAGCCCGCTCGCCCAAGGACCGAAACACGGCGCTGGACCACTCCGGTTCAGCGCCGCGCGATGGTTGGCCGCAGCGCCTTGGCCGGCACGGAGAACATCGCCAGATAGGTGCGCTGCAACGGGCTGCGGTTGTCGTCCGAGACGATGTAAACCAGCAAATCACCATCCAGCCCCGGCCGCACAGCGATTCCCTCGAAATTGTCCACCAGCAGCGGCGGTTCCAGCCGGGCGAGTTCGACCCCGTCGATGGTCGCCCCCGGACGCAGCGACTCGGGCGGCACGTGCACAATGCGCGCAGCCCACCCCCCCAGCAGGGACACCCGCCTTTCCAGCACCAGCGCGCCACCGCCGGGCAGCGCCGCGGCCCCCGTCGGACGGAAGCGCGGCGCCGCACGATAGGTCAGCGGCTGCCAGCCGGCGCGGGAGGTCAGGCCCGGCTGGCCGATCCACGCGCGCCGCTCCCGGGCCCCGCCGTCGTCGCCTTCCTCGATGGCCAACAGGCGCCCGTCGGACAACACGGTCAACGCCTCGACTCCTCCGTTGGCGGGAGCATCGGCCAGCCCCGGTGGACGCGGCAGGCGCACGGGCGAACCCTCGGGCCGGTCCGGGCCGGCCCGGTAGCGCAGAATGCGGTGGTTGCGCTCGAACGAGACCAGCCAGCTGCCGTCCGGCAACCGCGCCACCTCCTCCGAGTCGCTGAGGCGCCCGCTGTAGGAGGGATCGTGGTCCAACGGCACGGGCCGACTTACGAAGCCACCGGCCCCGTTCAGACGCCCCTCCGCATCATAGGCCAGGCGCCCGGTCAAGGTTCGCCCCCGGTCGCTGACCGCCAGGAAGCGGTCTCCCTCCGGGCTGACCCACAGGCCGGACAGGCCGCCCACGCCGCCACCGTCCGGCAGTTCGATGGCGCCGCGGAATCGCAGGGCGCCAACCTCGACCACTCCAGGGCGGTCGCTGTCCAGGGGAACGGAGATGGAGGGAGCCGATATCCCGTTGCCGCCGCCGGCCATCGCCACGCAACCGCCGGCAATGGCCACTACGGCCAGGAATGGAAAAGCAAGTCGTCGCAGTCGCATAACCGGCAATCAATCATGGCCGGGGCGATCTGGAAACGCCTTTTCGGGCTTGCCACTTCCTGTGCAGGCTTCGGTCAGCCCATCGGCCAACCGGCCGGGAAGCGCTTCGGCGCATATGCCCCGGCCCTCCGCCCGCCCGTATACAAACGATGTGCGTATGCGGGCTGAGTTACTTCCTCAGAACCAATTCGAGAGTGGGGCGAAGCGCATAAATTGTTCTGGACCTTATAAAAAGATACCCACGCTCCAGCCGAGAAGCGCGATGCCCATTCACTCCCGGTACCAGCCGGTCGCCCTGCCTCCGGATCGTCCCGCCACCGGTCCGTGCACGCCGGAGGACCCGCTCGACGCCCGGATCCGGGAGCTTGAGTCCGAACTGCGCGAATTGCAGCACCGCGCCAAGAACAGCCTGCAGCTGGTCATCAGCCTGCTGAAGCTGCAGACCGGGCGAATCCGCGATCCGGACGCCCGCGCTGCCTACGAACAGACGCTCGTCCGCATCGAAGCGCTTGCCATCCTCTATCGCCAACTCCACGAATCCGGAACCGGCACCCATGTGGGCCTGCATCACTATGTGGAGGCTCTGGCCGACGCGGTGAAGCACGGCACGCCCGGCGGGCTCGCCAACGTGCCGATCGAGGTAAAGAGCGACCCGATCCAGATCGGCCTGTACGAGGCGATGCCGCTGGGCCTGATCACCGCGGAGTTGATCACCAACAGCCTGCACCACGCCTATCCGGAGCAGGGCTGGATCCGCGTCTCCATCACGCAAGAGGCCAACGGACGCGCCCGGCTGACGGTGGAGGACAACGGGCGCGCTCTGCCCGCCGGGTTCGACACCACGGCGGAGGATGGGCTGATGCTGGCCGAGGCGCTGGCCGCGCAGTTGGGCGACACGCTGTCCACCGAAAGCGACGCCACCGGCACCACCGCGAGCGTGTCCTTCCCCGTTTAGGCGCTAGGCCGCGCCCGATCCGTGGCCGTGACCATGATCGTGGTGCTCGTGGGGATGCTCGGGCGGAGGCGCGGTCTTCACCGTGCCGGCGAAATAGTCACGGATCGCCTGGACAGGATCGCGTTCCGTGGTGGCAACCGGTTCGATGCCGCGCCGGTGCATGTGGTTGATGAAGCCCTGGCCGGAACTGCCGGTGATCACCACCCGCACCTCGTCGATGGGATGCGGCCGGCCGTCGCCGGCATGGTGCAGAACCTCGTCCTCGCCCAGTTCGATCCGCTTGATTTCCACGGGCTCGCGCCCGGCCTCGCCCTCGAACACCAGGAAGCGGCGGGTGCGGCCCCCGTGCGTGGCGATGCTGCGGTAATCCTGGGTGCCGACGGCGAACTTCATGCGAATCCTCCTCCCTTCACCCGAGCGCGCGAGAGTGGCACGGCCAATGGCCGTGCGCACTGAGGGACGTCAATTCGCGCCGAACCCAAGATTCAGAGGATTTCGGTCTCGTCGGAGCGGATGACGTCCGTCCACTTGCGCTCCAGCCGGCGCAGGGTGCGGTAGGTCACCTCGAAATCCTGGCTGTCGGCGTCGGTGCGGATCAGCCCGTCCGAATGGACGCCGGCCATGTGCCGCAACCGCTCGCACAGTTCCACGCCCTTGGTCGACAGCTTCAGCCGGGCGGCGCGCTTGTCGCGCGGCGAGGCCGAACGGTCCACATATCCAGTGTCCACAAGTTGTTTCAAATTGTACGAGGCGTTCGAGCCGAGATAATAGCCGCGCTCGATCAGATCACGCACGCTGATCTCTCCGTTGGAGATGTTCAACAGCATCATGACCTGCACCGGGCTGATGTCGTCGACGCCGATGCGGCCCAATTCGATGCGCAGCACGTCGAGGTACCGGCGGTGCATCCTTTCAATGATGCGCGTAACCTCGTGGTACATCTGGGTCGCCGTCGCCTTGTCCTTGCGCGTGGCGTCTTCGGTCAGTGGTGGCGGGACGAGCGTCGACATGGGCCTCGGGTTCTGCGTGGGAGTTCGGGACGGCTTCTCCGTGACGACATCACCGTAGAGACCGAACTATTTAAGATATGTTAACTGTGACCGGAGACAGCCCGCAAAGCGAGCCTCATCCATTCACTCACTTTTCATGGCGGGCGCGCATGTCCTTTTCTTGTCACAGCTTTTCCTTCGGCCGACCGCTCGACGGTCCACCATAAGGCGCCTTGGCCTGCCGGTCAGGTCCAACTCTCGTCGTCGCCCCCGCCGCCATCGTCGAAGCTGGGGTCGCCGAGCCCGGGGTCGTCGCCCTGGTAATCGGCGTTCTGATAATCGGTGTTCTGGGCGTTGCTGTCGTCCGGCGGGAAGCCCGGATCGTTACCGCCGTCGCCGGAGTCGTTGTAGTAGTTGTTGATGACCGTCTCACCGGACTCAGGTGCCGGAGCCGCCATGGCCGAGCCGAACGGGCCGGGCGAGTGGTTGAGCAGCGAGGAGATGGCGCTGGCGGCCAGCACGCCGCCGGCCACGCCGGCCGCCGTCTGCGCCGCACCGCTGAGAAATCCTCCACCACCGCGCGGCGCGAAGGCCTGCGCCTGCGGCGGGGGAGCATAGCCCGGCTGGCCGTAGCCGCCGGATTGTCCATATCCCGGCTGCCCATATCCCGGCTGGCCGACACCGGGCTGCGGCGGGGTCGCCCCCCACGGTCCACGCCCCCCGCCCGCGGGCGGAACAGGGTTGTAGGCCGGGCCGGGCGTCGGCCGCGCCTCCTCCGGCCGGCCGGCCCAGGGGCTGCGGCCGAGACCGAGCGCGTTGGACAGGAAGCTGCCGCCGCCCGACGGCTGGGGTTGCGCCGCGCGGGACTGGGCGTCCCTCACCTGCTGTTCCAAGTCCTCGATGCGCTTCTGCGCGGCGGTCAGCGCCTGCTGCTGAACCAGGACCGATTGCGCCATGTAGTAGGGCGCCGCCGGCTGCCCCTGCACCAATTGCTGGATGTAGCGTTCGGCGTCCTGATCGCGCGGCTGGCTTTCGACGTCGCGCAAGTTATTGAACAAGTCGGAAAGGAGGTTGCGTTCCTCGGGAGTCATGTGGATGTCTCCTTTGCGCGCTCACTCGGTGCGCGCCATTCATGTGGAATTCCCGCCCACACGGAAACGAGGGGGGCTCACATTAAACAAACGTCCCCCAACAAGCGTCCCTTCAGCCAACCTTCCGTTGGGCTTCCTCCCCCGTTGCGTCCGGGGACAAGGCGGCGCGCACGGCATCGTCCACACGCTCCAGCCAGACGAAGTTCAGCTGGTCTCGCACCGCCTGCGGAATATCGTCGAAGTCTTTCCGGTTGCGCGCGGGCAGCATCACCGTCTTCAGCCCGGCGCGCTGGGCCGCCACCACCTTTTCCCGGATGCCGCCGACCGGCAACACCAGGCCGCGCAGGCTGATTTCCCCGGTCATCGCCGTGTCCGACCGAATGCAGCGCCCGGACAGCAGCGACACCAGCGCCGAGAACATCGCGACACCGGCGGACGGGCCGTCCTTCGGGATGGCCCCGGCGGGGACGTGGATGTGGATGTCGAACTTGTCCAACCCCTCCGGATCCAGCCCCAGATCCTTCACCCGCGACTTGATGAGGCTGAGCGCGGCCTGGGCGCTTTCCTTCATCACGTCGCCCAGCTGCCCGGTCAGGATCAGCCGGCCGGAGCCGGGAAAGCGGCTTGCCTCGATGAACAGGATGTCGCCGCCGACCGGCGTCCAGGCGAGCCCCGTCGCCACGCCGGGAACGCTGGTGCGCATCGCCACGTCGTTTTCGAATCGCGGCGGCCCCAGGATCTCCGTCAGCATCGGCTGATCGACGCGCAGGCTCTGCACCTGCCCTTCCGCGATGCGGACGGCGGCATGGCGTGCGACGGCACCGATCAGACGCTCCAGGTTGCGGTTCCCGGCTTCCCGCGTGTAGTCGCGGATGATGGTCCGCACGGTCTCGTCGGGAATCTCCAGCTGCTCCGGCTTCAGCCCGTTTGCGGCGAGCTGCCGCTTCACGAGGTAGCGCTTGGCGATCTCCAGCTTTTCGTCCTCGGTGTAGCCGCTGAGTTCGATCACCTCCATACGGTCCAGCAGCGGGCCGGGGATGCTGTCCAGCACGTTGGCGGTGCCGATGAACATCACCTTCGACAGGTCGAAGGCCACGCCCAGGTAATGGTCGCGGAAGGACGCGTTCTGCTCCGGGTCCAGCACCTCCAGCAGGGCCGCGGACGGGTCGCCGTGGAAGCCCTGGCCCAGCTTGTCCATCTCGTCCAGCATCAGCACGCAGTCGCGCGTGCCGGCCTTGCGGATGGCCTGCACGATGTTGCCCGGCAGCGCGCCGACATAGGTGCGGCGATGGCCGCGAATCTCGCTCTCGTCATGCACGCCGCCCAGCGAGACGCGGGCGAAGGCCCGCCCCGTCGCCCGCGCGATGCTTTGGCCGAGCGAGGTCTTGCCCACACCCGGCGGCCCGACGAAGCACAGGATGGGGCTGCGCCCTTCCGGGTTCAGCTTGCGCACGGCCAGGAATTCCAGGATACGGCGCTTGACCTTCTCCAGCCCGTAATGGTCCTCGTCCAGGATGCGGCGCGCCTCGGCAATGTCGATGCTGGATTCCGACAGGCGGTCCCAGGGCATTTCGATCAGCCAGTCCAGGTAGGTGCGTGCCATGGAATATTCGGCCGCCGCCTCCGGCATGCGCTCCAGCCGGCGCAGTTCCTTCTCCGCGTGCTCCCGCACATCGGGGGGCATGCCGGCTTTCGCGATCGCCTCCTGGAGTTCGCCGATCTCAGCCTGCCGGCCCTCGTCGGCCTCTCCCAGCTCCTTCTGGATGGCGCGAAGCTGCTCGCGCAGCAGGAATTCCCGTTGCCGCTCGTCCATCGCCTCGCGCGTCCGCTCGCGGATGTCGCGGGAGATGCGCAGCACCTCGATGCGCTGGGCCAGCAGGCTGCCGACCTTGTCCAGCCGGGTCGGCAGATCGACGGTTTCCAGCACCTCCTGCTTCTCGTTGGGCTTCAGGTCCATGTAGCTGGCGGTCATGTCGGCCAGCTCGCCGGGGCTGTCGATGGCCTGCACGGCGGCCAGCAACTCCTGCGGCGCCTGGGGAAGCAGTTGGAGCGCCTCCACCGCCTCGTTGCGCAGGTTCAGGAAGCGGGCCTTGACCTCCGGCGTGTTGGCGTCCAGCTCCTCGATCATCTCGACGCGGGCGGCCATGAAGGGATGGCCCGGCACCCACTCCGTCACGCGGAAGCGCTGCTGCCCCTGACAGACGAGATGGTGGGACCCGTCGGGCGTGGTGACGTAGCGCAGGATGTTCGCCGTGGTGCCGATCCGGTGCATGTCCGCCCCGGTCGGCTCCTCCACCGCCTCGTCGCGCTGAAGCACGATGCCCACCGGACGTTCGGTGCGCGCGGCTTCCTGCGCGGCGGCGACCGACCGGGCGCGCCCCACGGTGACCGGCAGCACCACCCCCGGAAACTGCACGAGATTCCGCACGGGGATGATCGGGATGACATCCTCGGGCAGCCCCGGGGAAGGCTGATCGATCGCCGACTGTTCGGAAACCGGGGTGGAAGCTTGCTCGTCCGTCATACGCGTGTCCTTCAACCCATCTTGTCGAGCGTAAGCACGAGGCATCCGGCGACGAGGTCCCGCCGGCCCACGCTGTAGGCGCCGGGCGGAAGCTCGATGCGCCGCTCGAAGCGGCCGTGGGGAATCTCAAGCCGGTGGATGATGCCGTCGCGGGCCAGCGGCAAGACCCGCTCGCCGGCCACGACCAGCACGCCGTCCTCCACGGCGACCTCCAGCTGGTCGGCGGAGACGCCGGGCAAGGCCACGACGATGACCACCGCATCCTCCGTCTCATAGACGTCAATGGGCGGGGTCCAGCAGGCGCGGCGGGGGCCGGGCGGGGCCGGGCGGAAGAACTGGCGATGCAGGCGTTCGGCCCGGTCGAGCAGCTCGACGGCTTCCGACCACATGAAGGATCCGGGATCGCGACGGGACGGCATGGCGCTTCCTTTGACAGGCAAATCAGGAACAGGGGGAGGCGTCAGGCACCACCGCCGGCTTCCTCGGCGGCACCGGGGGCGTGCTGTTCGGCACCTCGCCGGCCTTGCTCCTGCGGGGCGTTCTCGATGCCCTTCATGCCGGATGCCGCGCGGCCGAGATTGCCGGCACCGCCGGGCATCGCCGCGTTGGCGTCCATCGCCTCCGGCGCACGGATCTCGCGGTCGGCGCTTTCGATCTCGCGGCAGGCGATGTCCCAATGCTTCGCATGCCGGCCCTCGGGGCGCCCTTCCCGTTCCCAAATCTCGTAAGCCCGCTGGCGGATGCGGTTCTCGTCCATCGCTGTCTCCCCCTTACACCCTTATTGGCAATCCGTTCGACGCAGCGTTCCCGGCACGCGAGCCGGGGCTCATTCGTTTGCATTGCAACGGCGCGGAGTCGTCGACGTTCCGCTGTCCGTGCGGACATCAGACGGAAGAAGGGGACGCTGGCCGTTCGAGTCGGCGAAGCGGCTGGAGCCAAAGCGATTTGTCAGCAGCGTTTCGTCAGCGGGGACCGTTCGGCGGGTCGTGCCGGCCGATGTCGTCATCATGGCCGCTGCGGTTGCTGAGGAAGACGAGCGCCATCAGGCCGATGGCCACGGCGCTGGTCAGCACCGCCCCGGCGATCATGGCGAACAGCCCTTGCAGGCTGAGCCCGAACGTGTCGAAGCCGAAGGCCGCCCAGGCGGCGATCAACGCCACCGCGACCAGGATGGGGCAGACGATCAGGAAAAGGCGAAGCCAGCTCATGCACGCTCTCCGGGACAGGCACTCCAGCGGGGGCCGGCGCCGTGCGCGGCGCCTCCCCTCACCGGAAACAGTCCAAGGCCCGGCGAAGACACGCCGGTTCTCGTTTTGCGCGTGCAGGAAAGACGGGTTGGGCGTTTCCCCTAGCCCAACCCAAAGCGCCCAACCCGAAGCCCGATCCCGTCAGTGCGACAGCAGCAGAGGCACCGGGCAGGTGCGCAGCACATGGCGCGTGCCGCCGCCGCGGTGCAGGAACGGGAAGCCATAGTGCCCGTGGGCGCCCATCACCAGCAGGTCGGCGCCGGCGTCCATGGTGCGGGCGAGCAGAGCGTCCATCGCGCCGATGTCGGACACCGTGAAGTGCGTCTGCTCCGCCTTGATGCCGTGGAGCGCCAGATGGTCCAGCACGCCGATGCGCTGCGGCTCCGCGGGATGGCCCGCCGAGGCCTGGGTCAGAACGGTGATGACCGTCACGTCGCTCGCTCCCTTCAGCATTGGCATGGCGTCGGCCAGCGCGCGCGCCGCCTCCCGCTCCGCGTTCCAGGCGACGGCGACACGATTGCCGATCACCGGAAACTGGCCGGCGTAGGGCAGAACCAGAACCGGCCGGCCGGAGTTCAGCACGACCTGCTCGTTCAGTTCCTCCGGCGCGGTGCCATCCCCGGCGCTGCGGTCGTACTGGCCGAGAACGGTCAGGTCGGCGAATCGGGACCAGATGATGGTCTCGCGGATGACGTGGTTGTATTCGCCATGCGCCAGCGCGTGCCACTGGCTTTGCAGGCCGGAACCCTGGAGCTTGTCGCGGAACAGCTCCTCGCTGCGGGCGGACGCCTGTTCCAGATGGTCGCTGGAACGGCGGGCGATGATGCTGGTGGCGATGCGGTCGGGCTGGGCGAACAGCCCGCGCAGGAAGGCGCCGTGCTGCTTGGCCAGCGCGATGGCGGCGTCCAGGCGCGCCTCCACCTGCGGGCCGGAATCGAGATGCACGAGGATGTGCTTGTAGGACATGAAGGTTTCCTCCCGTTGTTTTTGTTCGGTCGGGCTGGTTTTCGCTCGGGCCGGGGGCAGCCCTCGTCGGTCGCAATTCTCCAACGGTGCCGCGCCGGACGCCAGCACGAAAACCAGCCGGCACCCGTTATGGAGGAAACGGAATGTGGGCGCCACGCACGACGGGCATCGACGACGGGCATCGCCTTAGCGCGGCGATGAGGCGCATAAACGCCGACGCGAAAGCCCTTTCGCTACCGGATCAGAACCGCATCCGGACGCGCGCCGTGAAGGCGTGGTTGTGGCCGTCCGCACCCGACAGTTGGGCGCGGTAGCCCAGCGCTGCGGTCACCGCCTGCCCCACCGCCGCGGACAGGCCGGCGCCGACCACCAGCGAGTTGCGGCTGATGCCGCTGGGGTTCGCGCTGTTGGATATCCCGCTGGGCAGGACGACCGTGACGGTGCGCGGATCGTCGGCGAACTCATGCTCCCAGGCCAGCGCAAGGCTCGGCTCCAGCAGGGCGCGGCCAACCTCGAAGCTGGTGGTCGCCTCCGCCCCCACGCTGCTGGCCAGGGAACGGGCGCTCTGCCGCAGCACCCCCAGCGACAGCGGGCCGGCGTCGCGCTCGGCATACTCGTCGATTTCCGTGTTGATGTAGCGCAGACCCAGCCGCGGCCCCAGCGCGAAGCGCCCGACCTGCGCGGTGTAGCCGCCGGCCACCGAGAAGGCATAGGTGCGCCCGTCCGTGTCGGCGTTGGCCGTGGGGAAGAAGGAAAAGCCGGTGGTGCGGTCGATGTCGCCGTAATGGTCGAAGGCGACACTGCCCGCGATGGCCAGGGTGAAGCCCTGCGCCTCCGTCACCGCGTGCAGGCCGATGATGTTGCTGGTCATGCCGACCTCGCCCTGTCCGCCGTCGAGGTTGGCGCGGCCGTGCGCGGCACCCACCGACAGCCCGACACGGGTGTGCGTGTCGATGGCATACTCCGCGCCGACGCCACCGACCTGGGTGTTGTAGCGGAAGCCCGCCTGCTCCGTGTTGCCGGCCAGCCGGCCCCAGGACGCGTCACCGATCAGGAAGGCGGACAGCGGGCCGTTCCCGATCCGCTCCGACCGGGTGCCGGAGGCCGTGCCCAGTGCCGTTCCCATCACGGAGCCCAGGATCGCGCGGTGCCAGCCGCGGGTGACCTCAAAGGCCAGCTCGGGCTGCATCGCCACCGTCTCCGCCGCGTCGTTCAGCGCAAGAACGGCCCCCTGCATGAACTCCGCGATCAGAAGATGGGCGGCCTGGGTCGGGTGGATCTCGTCCCAATAGACGGTTTGGTTGGCCTGGACCTCGGTTGCGCACGCACCGGTGGCCGCGTCGTTGGTGATGCAGGGCGTGGTGATGGTGGTGAAGCCGTAGGCCCCCGGATTGGCCGCCACCGCGCGGTACAGGCCGTTCACGTCGGCCACGATGATCTTCACGCCGGTCCGCTTTTCCAGGTCGTTCATCGCCTGGAGAAGTTGCGCGTTGTGCGTGGCGGTCACGGAGTTCAGCAACGCCGCCCGGTCGGTGCTGCGCGTGTCCGGCACGTTGCCGAGGTCCGGCAGGTTCGGCACAAGGAAGGTGCGCCCGCCCAGCGCCGCCAGCCTTTCCACCGCCGAAACGATGTTGCCGACCGTCTGCGAGATCAGCGGCCCCGGGTCCTGCCCAGCCCTGACGCGGTTGAAATAGTCGTTGCCGCCGGCCCAGACGGCGAAGATCCCGCCGCCGCGCCCACCCGGCCCGCTCAGCGCGAACTGCCCGACCTGCCCCAGCACGCCGGGCACGTTGCTCTGCGACAGGGTCCCCGTCTCCGCACCGCCGTAGGCGTAGTTCGTCTTCTGGTCCGGCTGGGTGCCGACCAGCGGCGCGAACCGCTCCACCCACACCGGGCCGTTGGAAAAGCGGCCGTCGTAATAAGGCGGACTCTTCGGAATCAGTCCTTGCGTCAGCTCATAGACGCGGCCGGTGTCCGACAGGCTGTCGCCGAACACGAACACCTTGTCGAAGGGCACGGCCCCTGCGGGCATGGCCCCCATGGGCGATGCCGCCAGCACCGCGGCGCCGAGCGCCACCCGAACTGCGCGCATTGCTTCGCTTCTCCCCCGCCGTTCGATCCCCCTTGCAACAGCGGGAACCGGCGGGGTGCGGCGCCTTCGTGGGCGCTACCGCCTTTGCGCAGGGAAGAGAAGCGGGTGCCGGGCGTTCACCCGGACGTGGGTCGTCCGTGCATGGGTCGAGCCCATGGAGGAAGCAGTCCTCGAACCTGGAACGGGCGGTGCCGGCACTTGGCGCCGCCCATTTTTCCTTAGGCGCCGCCGCGGAAGTTCAGCAGGCTCGGCGCCTTGTCGATGATCTCTTCCAGGATCAGGGAGGCGGTTTCCAGGTCGCGTTCCAGATCGGCGCCCAGCTTGCCGGCGTAGGTCGGGCGCTTCAGCTTCTCGTGCGCGTCGTGAAGGCTGCGCAGTTCCGCCACGAAGATCTCGCGGGCCCCCATGGGCAGGATCGGGTTGGCCGACAGCACGAAGAAGAAGCGCATGCTGGC